>JAEWZA010000304.1 GCA_023395575.1 Bacillota bacterium | reverse complement strand
ATGTAGTGGACAGGCCACTTCTGTTATTCATCTAAAAAATAAATGCTCAAAGTATTGTCACTTTGAGCGTTTATTTTCAGTAATCCTTTTAGGAAACACCAACACATCTTTTATTACCAATGCATATAAAACAAAAGAGCAGGAAATAATTTTATCATTGAATTAATGATGACAAAATTACAAGTACCGCTCTACTTGAAACAATTCAAGATGACTTGAATAAAATGAAAAACCTGGCAACCGAAATCAGAAATGAAGCTGATGCAGATGGTGATTTTGGAATAGTTGCAGATTTTGAAGATCATGTCGCTGATTACAGCAAGAATTTGTGGTTTATAAAGTCAATTTTACAATAGCATAAATATAAAAGGTAATGCCTGCCCTTCCAAGTTATTTGTATGTTACGACAACATTGGCTGATAGGCGGTATTACCTTTTTTCATTACGTTTATTCGGCTGTACTATGAACCGCAGAATTATCAACTTCTCCATTTACTTCATCGAACTCAGGATCACGAATTCGACCAATAATAATTATTGCCACTATTAAAATTATAAATATAAACACAAATGGCAAGCGGCGGTCAATACTTGAGAGCCATCCGGCTAAGTAGCCAAATGGTGAAGCAAAAGCAATGGTAAAGGACATAATCAAGGCATTAATACGAGCCCGCTCCTGAGGGTTAATATTAAGCTGGAGCAAGGCATCTTTACGTGGTATTACAAGGGCACCTGCTACTGCCCCAACAAAAACATAAACAATAATAAGGGGGATATAACCGACGGGCGCCAGTATCAGAAGAACGGTACAGGCTGAATACAAAACCAGTCCAATCCACATAGGTATCCGGAACTTTACATGTTCCAAGCGGTGCTGTATTACAATCATAAAAAACAACATAACAGCTGCATTTAAAATAGGGAAAAACGCTAGATAACGCTCTGCTATACCCAGTCTTTGTGTTACATACAAACCAAAGAAATTACTGCTGACAAGATTGGATATGTGTAGTATCACTGACACACAAACCACTTTCATAATCTCTATATTCTTTAACACTTTGGGTATCAGATCCTTGTATTCATATAGCATCTGTAAAACAGAGGTACCTTTAGTTTCGGCCATTCGGATCTTCCCTTGCCGGGTTTCTTCGCAATGCCTATAAGTAATAATCGCCTTTATCAGCATATTTATAGCAAATACCACGTATAAAACACGAACAACCGGAACCACACTAAAAGAATTTATTAACAATCCTGAAATTGGTGCAAAAAAGATTGCTACTAGACCACCTATGTTTGCCCAGGTATATACTCCTACTAAATCCTTGGGATCTGCATCTTCAATTAATAAGCAAAACCATGCTGTCTGGTTAATCTGCTCAAAGCTATTAAATAAAACGGCAATTAAAAAGAGCCAAAAGTTATCAGAAATAGCCCACACCAAACAAGCAACGCACCAGCCAAAGAAATCCCCCATCATGGTAGTAAATTTACGCCCCAACTTGTCGGTGATTATACCACCAAAGAAGGAGAAAAACACCTGAACAACCATGGCAACAGACAGAATTAAACCAATTTGAACGTCAGTTATCCCTTGCGTGTACATATATAGTGTAGCAAAAGGAGCAATTAAGTTGTAAGGAATGCCCCAGAGAGGCTCCATCAAGATTAGAGTTTTCGGATTTCCCTTGTTATTTCTTAGCACTCCGATTAATGGGTGATTACCTAGATTTTTTATTTTTTGTGCTATATTCACAGCTTCCTCCATTTTATGTATTTTGAATAATAAATATTAATACAATATATTTCTTTATCGTTGGCACATTCGCATCCTAATAATGCGCTATATGCTAATTAACTTTTTATCATTTTGGATTATCATTTCGTACTCTAATTCACCAATACGAAATTCTTGCATTGAAATCTGCCTTACAGCCCACCACCCCCATACGTACTTAAATTCACCATATACTTTATTATGATAATATAAAAATCTTGTGAAGAACTTCATTGTTTCAATAAATATATCTTCAGGAATCTCCATATTCTTATATTTTTTAAATGAATTACAAGCAGCATGCAATTGACATGTCAACATTTTTAAGCCTGTCTCATCCGGTGCTAAAAGTTCTTTAAGATCATTTACTGCCTTTTCCCATGTATTTGGATTATTCATTTGAACCATTTCAGCTTCAATATTATTAAAGTCTATTTCATTTTCATATTCGATAGCCTTATCTTGAACCATTTTGGGTACACCTATTAACAAGCAAAGTTCATCTATCCTCATCTATACGCCTCCCCCTTTTCTTCTTTATTCGGCTTATTCTCTATTAAAGGAAGCTCATCATACATTTCAAAAGCTCTATATCTTATTTATACCTATATTCTCTGAAAAAGTCTATTGAATTTTCTTCAATATTATGATGAAATTCTTGATAATATCTGTGACCATATCACAGTGTCTATACACTTTTGGTAATTGGAATAATTATTACTGTTTGATCGCTTGCAAAAAATGCACCCTTTTGGGTGCATTTTACCAGTCTCTATTATGTTAACTTTTTTCAAATACTGTCGTGCTATTTATTTAGGAAATGCTTGAAACATTTCTCTCTTAGCCCCGCACACAGGACATTTATCTACGTGTTCACCGCTTTCAGTAAAACCACAAATGGGGCATATATATATGGTTTCATCTCCGATATCTTTTCCGTCCTTTGCCTTTACCTGAGCCTCCTGAAACATTTTTGCATGAATCTTCTCGGCTTCTAAAGCATAGTGGAACGACTTTTGTGCATCTTTTTCGTTCTGGAATTTTGCTGTTTCCAAATACACAGGATACATCTGTTCTATTTCATGAAGCTCTCCATCGATTCCACCTTGCAAATTTTGCACTATATTTGTCTGCCCAAATATGGCTCCTGCTGTAACAGTAGCATCACCTACCAGGTCCTTCATTACAATAAAATGGTTCTTTGCATGTACCTGCTCAGCATAGGCAATTGCTTTAAAAAGCCTTCCGATGTTTGGGTATCCATCTTTTTCTGCTGATTCTCCCCATATCAGATATCTCATATGAGCAGCACTTTCTCCACCATAGGCTGATCTGAGGAAATCAGCAGTCATTGCGTTATTAACTCCCATATATTTACACTCCTAACAAAATTTTTATCAGATATATTATTGACTCGTTACTTTTATTTTATTCTTATTCAGTTAATAATATATCTGGATTCCTTAGAGTGTGTACAAACAGAATCAATATAAACCGCATATTCATAAATTGATCCGCCTTAACCCACTCAAATAGGTCTTTAATACAAAATTAAGGCTATCTTCCTGTGAATAGTTCATCCTGAATCCAACATCCATCTGTATGAATGAAAAGCCATGCAGCATACTTCTCAAGCCCCTAACTGCATGAATACTATCCTCCTCCGACAAGTCATAGACTTTGAAAAGCTTAACTAAAATTTGTACCAATTGATTACTTAAATCAGCAAATTGCAGCTCGTTAGGGTCCGGAACTTTTGATATCGAACTATATAAGCCTGGATTCCTGTTTACAAATGTTATATATGCTTTTGATGCTGAAATGATAGCATCATCTCCTATACAGCCAATAACCGAATGGACTATTGATTCATACAGTATTTGAAGCCCATAATAAGCCATTTTTTGCTTTAAGTCTGACAAGCCCTGAATGTGGTTGTAAAGTGAGGGCGTCTTTATCCCTAATTTGTCAGAAATGCTCGATAGTGCAAGCTGCTCATAACCCTTTACATTACATATTTCAATGGCTGCTTCTAATATTTGTGCTAAACTGATTTGAGCTCTCGGTGACATATTTCCTCCTATTAATATAGATTATTTTTTGCTTTACGTATAGCTTTTTTTAGTTCTAATAACGGCTTATGAAGTAACTTTCCATGGCCGGGTGCAATTACATCCGGTGCAACTTCAAGTATTTTTTCAGCACTTTTAAATGCCAATTCTTTAGACCATGTTGCCATTGCCGGAAAAGGAAATGTCCAGTTGGTTACTCCTGCAATGGCAAGCCCCCCCTTCGTCTGCAAAGCATCTCCTACAATGAGAACTCTATCCTGTTCATTCCAATAAGATGTCATCCCGGGTGTATGTCCCGGCGTACATATTGCGGTCAAAGGACCAATGCCCTCTCCATCCTTAATGGTTTCATCCCATATATGCATTACTTCTTTAGGATAACCGCCTTTTAATGGAAGATTCGGTTCATTTGGATCAAGTGAAAAATCACCGTTCATAAAGCGACTCTCTCTTTCAGGTACGATTACTTTAGCATATGGTAGAGCCACTTTAAGCTTTACCAAACCACCTATATGATCACTATGACAATGTGTAATCAAAATTCGTGTAATAGGCTTTTTTAAGTTCTCTGAAAATCTTATAATCTTTGATGCCATCATAGATACCCCCGCGTCAATGAGGGTCAGTGTTTTCTCCTCTTCAACGATGTAAACATTGACAGGAAAAACTTCCGGCATATATGTAAGTTGATATATTGATTTGTATTTTACTATTCTCATATATTATACTCCTTTCAAATTGCTAATGATAAAACTAATTACATAAGCGTTTTAACTAATTATATTAATAATATAACTAATACCTTTAGTTTTGTCAATTCTTTTTATTTAGTACTGAATAAAGCATGAAGCAGCAAATATTGATAGCTCAAGACTTAATCTACCAGATATAGGTTTGACTCCAAAAAATGCCCATGATATAATTTTGAACAAAGATAGGCAAACTTAGGAATATTTTAGCAAAATGTGCCACCAACCATTATTTTTTATATACAGTACTCACAAAATAGATAAGGAGGGTTTTTAGACATGAGAAATCTCAGAAAGTTAACTGCAGTTGTTGTAGCAATAGCATTAGTGCTTACTTCCATGACTGCAGTATTGGCGGCTGATGCAGCAACAATAGCAAACGCTGACAAAGCTGTAACATTGAAAGATCTTGGACTCTATGCAGGGCAAGATGCAAATGACCCTAAGGTAGGACTAGAAAATGCATTGACTACACAGGATTCATTAATATTTTTAGCAAAATTATTTGGTTACAACGATGCTGCTAATGCTTTAACTGCTGACCAAGTAACTGAAGCATTAGCTAAATTTGATGATGCTGCCAGTATATCAGATTATGCTAAAAATGTAGTGGCCTATTCAGCAGCAAATAGTATTTTAAGTGGTTCAACAAAGGATGGAAAATTCTTTGTTGGTGCTAAGGATACTGTTACAGCTGCAAGATTTGCTTCGTTCATGCTCAAGCAAATGGGTTATAGTGTTGCAGATTATAAGGTTTCAGTTGCCAAGCTTGCAGAAACTAGTGGAAGCAAGGTTGATGCATCAGTAACCGGCGATTTAACCAGGGACTCTGCTATTGGCATAATGTATGGTGCCCTAACAGCTGAGAAGGCTTCCGGAAAAACAGTTATCGCTGATATCGTTGGCGACAATGCTGACTTGAAAGCAAAGGCTGAAAAACTTGGTTTACTTGTAACACCAATATCACCAACCAATCCAGAAGATATAATTGATGGCGGCAGTTCAAATGAAAGTAGCTCAAATAGCAGCGGTTCAGGTAGTGGTTCCAATGGCGGCGGTTCAAATGGCGGCGGTTCTCAAGACCCCGGATCTCAACCGGTTAAAGTAATTAACAATAAACAAATAGAAATCTCATTCAATGCCGAGATGGATGAAGCTTCAGTTAAAAACCAAGAAAACTATACAATCAAAGATAATGGTAATGTTGAAAAGACTCTTACTAGTACTAGCTGTAAATTAAGTGATGACAGGAAGACTGTTATTATAACTCTTGATAGCACGGTTCAAGACTGTTTGACAAACAATTCTACAGTAAAAGTCATACTTAGCAAAGAGATTAAGTCAGCACAAGGAACTAAATTAGATGTAGATAAAGTATATAATGTAAGAGTAGAAGATGGGCTAATACCAACTGTTAAAGAAGTTAGGCATGTTGGTGAGAAGAATATAGATATTACTTTTTCAGAGCCAGTTTATGAAGGTAATAATAATAGTAAAGAATTAACCCCTTCAAATTTTGCAGTAAAAAGCGGAACTAATACCTACAATGTTACAAAGGCTACATTAGACCTGGATGTTATCAATTTAGAAGTTGAAACTAAGCTTATTGAAGGACCTATCACTGTT
>JAEWZA010000226.1 GCA_023395575.1 Bacillota bacterium | reverse complement strand
CAATAAACATGAATATTGTAATTACCATTCTTGTAACAGGCGTACTAGGTACAGCACTCGCTTATACCGGACAAACTGTCGTACAAAAATTCACATCACCTACTAGAGCTGCCTTAATATTTACGCTTGAGCCTGTTTTTGGAGTTATCTTCTTTATTTTGATACCTAATTCTCAAAGTATATCAGAAAAAATAGCTTTGCATACACTTTTAGGTTGTGTGCTTATTTTGTTTGGTACTTTAATATCAGAATTAAAACTTGATAAAAAATTGAAAAAGATTTAATATGCTTTGTTAGCATGTTTTCAAATATCAATATGTTAACAACAAACCATTGATAAATTGAACACTTATATACTAAGCGAATATAATAAGCTGAAAAGTAACTTAATTTTTACTAATAAATTCTTAATTTTTACTATAGTTATTTGTTTGACATTATATAATAATATTATTATACTAAAATCAATGACGAGCAACTAAATTGGAAATAACTGAAAATACTTTTATAGGAGGTGCCAAGTTCATGTCATACTTATATTTTATGTAAAATGAACATGGACATACATATGGAGAAATTAGAATTACAAAAAACGGCAAATGAAATCCGAAAAGGAATTGTAACAGCAGTGTATAATGCAAAGAGCGGACATCCCGGTGGTTCTTTGTCAGCAGCAGATATTTTTACATATCTATATTTTAAAGAAATGAATATTGACCCTCAGAATCCTAAAAAAGAAGATAGAGATCGTTTCGTTTTATCAAAAGGGCATGTGGCTCCTGGACTTTATTCTACATTAGCAAATAGGGGATATTTCCCAGTAGAAGACCTAAAAACTTTACGTCATGTTGGTTCTTATCTTCAAGGACATCCTGAAATGAAAAATATTCCTGGAGTAGATATGTCAAGTGGTTCATTGGGACAAGGTCTTTCAGCAGCAGTTGGAATGGCACTTTCTGCAAAAATGGATAACAAGAGCTACCGTGTTTATGCCCTCACAGGAGACGGAGAGCTTCAGGAAGGCCAGATATGGGAAGCTGCAATGTTCGCTGGACATAGAAAACTAGACAACTTAGTAGTAATTGTTGATAATAACAATTTACAAATAGATGGCTGTATTAGTGATGTATGTTCACCATATCCTATTGATAAGAAATTTGAAGCCTTCAATTTTCATGTAATTAATGCAGAAGCAAATGATTTTGATTCCTTAGAGGCAGCTTTTAATGAAGCTAGGGAAACAAAAGGCATGCCATCAGTAATTATTGCAAAGAGTATTAAGGGAAAAGGCGTTTCATTTATGCAAAACAAGGCTGGCTGGCATGGTAAGGCTCCAAATGATGAAGAATATGAAATTGCTATGAAAGAATTGGAGAAAGCAGGTGAAGAACTATGCCAGAAATAAAGAAGATTGCTACAAGAGAAAGTTATGGAAAAGCGTTGGCTGAATTAGGAGCCAAATATGATAATTTAGTGGTATTAGATGCTGACCTTGCTGGGGCAACGAAAACAGATACCTTTATGAAGGTATTTCCTGAACGTCATATAGATTGCGGTATTGCAGAAGCAAACATGACAGGGATTGGAGCTGGATTGGCTACAACAGGCAAGGTTCCTTTTATTAGTACCTTTGCAATGTTTGCAGCAGGACGTTCCTTTGAACAGGTACGTAATTCAATTGGGTATCCACATCTAAATGTTAAAATAGGTGCTACACATGCAGGTATTTCGGTTGGTGAAGACGGTGCTTCTCATCAGTGTAATGAAGATATTGCATTAATGAGAGTAATACCAGGCATGACAGTTATCAACCCATCTGATGATATAGAGGCAAAGGCAGCAGTTGAGGCTGCATATCACCACGAAGGGCCTGTTTATCTCAGATTTGGCAGATTAGCAGTTCCTGTAATAAATGATAATGCTGGGTATAAATTTGAGCTTGGAAAAGGTATTGTATTAAGAGAAGGAAAAGACTTAACTATAGTTGCAACAGGTCTTGAAGTTTCTGAAAGCTTAGCTGCAGCTGAAAAATTAGCGGCTGACGGAATACAGGCAAGAATAATAAACATTCATACAATTAAGCCATTAGATGAAGAGCTTATAATAAAAGCAGCAAAAGAAACAGGCAAAATTGTAACAGTGGAAGAGCACTCAGTTATAGGTGGATTGGGCAGTGCGGTATGTGATTGCTTGGCTGAGAACGTACCTACAAAAGTATTGAAAATAGGTATAAATGACGTGTTTGGTGAATCAGGTCCTGCTAAGGAATTACTTGCAAAGTATGGTCTTGATGCAGAAGGAATATACAAGAAAATAAAGGATTTCCTTGCATAACAATGAAAACTGCAAGAAAGTAAAGATTTTATTGCAGAGCAAACCAAATCTACAATAACAAAATAATAGACGTTTTTGATAGCACCTTAAATGTTAGATGTCAAAATAACATATAGGGTGCTATTTTATATTTAGATTTACATAATGGTTAAACTGTAACCGTTATTCTCTAGATGACATAATATATAATATTGTGTGACTATCATGATATATTCCAGTATATATTCTAGTCTAAATAATACTAAAAATATAATGTGGAGAATAAATATGGGTAATAAATTGTATCATAACACAAAAGTTGAATCCTCAAAGTCCCAACCCCAACAGTCCCAACAGTTTTTAACCAATTATAATGAGGCTATAAACAAGGTGTTTTCTAGACATAATGGCTTAAATGTATCTAGATGTAGTAGTAATAATGACAGTGTACCTCCACAAATGTTTAATTGTTTTTTGTGCAAAAACCCGGGTGTGGAGGATAGTATAAAAAAACTAAAAGATAGCTGCATAGATAACCATGCGAGAAGTATACCGAATGCTATACCAGTTAATGCATATGATAAATGTAATTATATCGCCAGATATGATTTGGCAAGCTCCCAAATTCAAGCCATAATGAAGCTAGATGGCAGATTGGATTTTAATAATTTGGTCAAAGCGGTAAGACTATCGGTTGATGCAGAGCCGGTTTTTGGATGCCATATTATTGAAAGCAAACAGCTATATTGGAAACGGTATGAAGATATTGATAATATTAAATTTTGCACTATAGAAGAGACACATAATACTGATGAAGCTATTGAGAATTTCTCAGAAAGTCCTATGGATATGATGAAGGATCCAATGGTTATTGTAAAACTTATACGTTCCGATACAAGTGATATTCTAGGAATAAAAATAAATCACGTTTGCTGTGATGGGGCTGGAGCCAAAGAATATATTCGGCTTTTGTCAGACATTTATTCTAGTATTGATAGTGGTGACAATAGCTTTTCTTCTGATATACGAATAAGCAGTATGGAGGATCATAAAAGATTATTAGGTGCGCTTAGTAAATGTAATCCAAATACAACTTGGAGCCCGCTTTCACAAATACCATTAACTACATGGAGGTTTCCATGGAAGAATCTCCAAACAGGTGATTTAGGATTTTCAATATGTAAACTTCCTTATGGTTCCCTAGATGTTTTTAACACTTATGCAAAGAGTAAAGGTGCATCAATAAATGATTTAATTTTGACTGCCGTTTACAGAGCTATGTTTGAAATAGCAAAGCCACCTTATGGTATACCAATGGATGTCCCTATTACAATTGACCTTAGAAAGTATCTTCCCGAGAATATGGCTGAGGCCATAAGAAATTTTTCAAGTGGGGCAACTTTGAAAATAGATAGAAGACCTAATGAATCATTTGAGAGAACTTTGTCTAGAGTAATGATTAAAACTAAAGATATCAAAAACAGGCATCCAAGTTATATGACAGCAAAATGCTTAGAAATAATTGAAAAGATAGATTTTAACCCAATCAGTTCTGCTTTTAAGGCATTATCTCAATTAATAAATTTAGCGTCAAAAAATCCTTATGTAAATTTCAACAGATGTGCCATTACACTTTCAAATGTTGGTTTTATATCAAAGTCTTTAATTAGATTCGGTCAAAATTCAGTAACGGATGCTTACATTCTGCCACCTACAGTCCGAGCACCTGGAATTTTGCTTGTTGCTAGCACCTATAACGGAATAATTTCATTAGCGGTAGGATATTATAAGCCATCAGTTAGAAAATCTGATATGGATGGACTTCTTAATAAAATTAAAGATGAGCTGATAGAAGGATGTTCACCAGAGCAATAAAAAGGCAACAAAATAATAAACAGACCAATTTGTATGATAAGTTCCCCTTTATGTAAACAGAAAGTGAATTTATTTGTGTGAATATTGTTGAACAATATTTTTGCGCTTTTCCCCAATGTCGTGGCTATTAAAATGTAATTCCGCATTTTAACACAAATTAGTATAAAATTTTATATTTGGAGAGATAGAGATGGAAAACAAATCGCAAAACAATAACTTTAAAATTGAACTTCCAAAGTTTCCAGTAGCTATATCTAATTATTTTGAGAACCTTAAAGGGATGTTTGAGAACTATATTAATTTTAATAGACCAACATATAATTCTACAATTAATAGTTCAAAAACTATACCAGCTAATGGGTATGATATTTATAATTATCTCGCAAAGTACGGTATGGCAAGCTTTCAGATTCAAATAATTATGAAGCTAGATGGAAAATTAAATTTTGAAAGGCTTGTAAGATCAGTAAGATTATCATTTGATGTGGAGCCGGTTTTTGGATGTAGATTTGTTAATAGTAATCCACCACATTGGAAGCAGTTCGATGCTATTGATAATATTAAGTTTTGTACATTGAAGGAGACAGATAATCTTGAAGAGAGTATTCAGAAATTTTTAGAAAGTCCAATGGATATGGATAGAGATCCCATGGTTATGATAGAACTAATTCGTTATGAAAATTATGATACTTTAGGCTTGAAAATTAACCATGTATGCTGTGATGGAGTTGGTGCAAAGGAATATATTAAACTTCTTTCAGATATTTATACTCGCATAACCAATGAGGATAATGCTTTTGTTCCAAAACCAAGTATGAGAGACAGAAAGGATCACAACAACTTATTAAGCACACTTAGTAAATTTAATCCTATGAAATCATATACCCTGCTGCAGCAAATACCGTTAACTACGTGGAAATTTCCTTGGAACAATATCAAAATAGGTGATACAGGGTTTATTACATGTAGGCTTCCTCAGGGCTTTTTAGATACATTAAATACTTATGCTAAAGCAAGAGGTGCAACAATTAATGATTTGCTGCTCACAGCAATTTATAGGGTAATGTTTGATATATCAAAGCCTCCATATGGAATACCAATGGATGTCGCTGTCACGACCGATTTGCGTAGGTATCTTCCTGATAAAAAAGCAAAAGCAATAAGGAATTTTTCAAGTGGAATCACAATTAAAATAGACAGAAAAGCCAATGAGTTATTTGAAGAAACATTATCTAGGGTTATGGAAGTTACAAACAATTTTAAGAATAGGCATCCTGGTTTAGCAAATGCAATAAGGGTGGAGTATCTTGAAAAAATGAATTTTCACCAAATATGTGCTTATTATAAGGCGTTATCTCAAATTGTTGATTTGGTTTCACAAAATCCTTTTTTTGTTTTAAATAGGTGTTCTCCGGTATTATCGAATATTGGTTATATATCAAAGTCTTTAATTAAATTCGGAGAAAATACTGTAAACGATTTGTATTGTTATCCTCCAGCTATACGCGCACCTGGAATGTTAATTGTGGCTGGCACCTATAATGAAATAATTACTTTATCAATAGGTTATTATAAGCCCTCAGTTCGAAAGACAGATATTGAGAAGCTTCTAAATAAAATTAGGGATGAATTGATTCAAAGTTGCAGTTATTGAGTTCACACATTTCCATAGATAAGAATATATTATAAAAGTAAACATAACTAAAGTATAGTTTTGTATACGTAGTAAAAAGCTTCGGCAATACAAAACATAGTTTGAGTTCATAAGCCGAGGCTTTCTATATAAGTAGGGACTCTCCAACGCTAAGATGTTAGTATAAATTAATCTAGATGAAAGTGGAGGAGGAGATAAGCTACTATAAAATATTATTTTTGTACCCAAAGTGGGAGTGGAGGTTAGTATGACAGTTAAAGAGAAGATTAATTTGTTAGAGGAATTGCTACTTGTTGAAAAAGATAGCTTAAAGGAAAATACAGAATTAAATAGTATAGGTGAATGGGATTCTATGGCGGCAATATCTACTATTGCTATGTTTGACAGCGTATTTGGCAAGGATATTAAGACTGAAGAAATTAAGAAATTCAAAACTGTAAAAGACATAATTGATAGAATGGAATGAGGTGCAAATAGTTGGCTGACGGTATAATAAAAAATGTAGAAATTAAAGGTATAGCTTGTGCAGTGCCTGAGCGCATTATAAGGAATGAAATTTATGCTCCTGTATTTGGAGAGGATAAAGTAAAGAAATTTATTAATATGACTGGTATAAAAACAAGACACGTAGCAGCTGATGAGCAGTGTACCTCAGATTTATGTTATGTTGCAGCCAGGAACCTTATGGAGAGGTTAGAGTGGGAAGCTTCATCAATTGATGCTTTGATTCTAATTACACAAACTCCTGATTATGCAGTACCTGCAACTGCATGTGTTCTTCAATACAGACTTGGACTAAGTGAAGATTGTATAGCCTTTGATATAAATCTTGGATGTTCTGCGTATGTTTATGGAATATGGCAGGCGGCTACGATGATTTCAACTCAGAATATTAACAGAGTTCTTCTGCTTGTTGGTGATACCAGTAATTATGGAATAAATCCTAAGGACAGCGGAACTGCAATGATTTTTGGTGATGGTGGAACTGCAACAGCTTTGGAAAGGTCGGAGGGAAAGGAAATTAAATATTTCTTGAAAACAAAAGGTAGCGGTTATAAATGCATAATGGTTCCAGCTGGTCATGCAAGAAGCAGAAGTAAAACAAACATGAAAACATCAGATTACGAGTTGGCTATGAA
>JAEWZA010000194.1 GCA_023395575.1 Bacillota bacterium | reverse complement strand
TTATTTATGTTTGTAAAACCTAAAGAACTTTTCCTAATAATAGTCGCCCGGCTTATCAATTAGGAAATATCTTTATCAACAACAAAAGCTGATTATAAATTCATATATAATTAGAATTCATAATCAGCTTTTGTTTAACTAGTTTTTATTCAACCTTCACATATAAAAATCTATAGGTTCGAGAAAACCATCAAGGGCTTATTGCAAAAGTTGAATTATGTATTTTTTTATTTTTATTGTAATTCAGTCAATTATGCACTTGCAAGAGCTGCTCCAAGCTTCTTACAAGCTTCCTCGGCTTCAGCATCTGGACTTTCATTGCATATTACACTTTCATAAACAAGAATTGCACCGTCAGCATTACAGGTATCTTCCCAATTTCTCATCCACTCACCGTCTCCCCAGTCATAAGAACCAAATAAAGCAATTTTCTTGCCTTTTAATTGGCTTTCACAAGCTGAAAACATAGGCTCAAATTCTACCTCTTCGAGAACTTCAGCTCCCATAGCCGGACAACCAAAAGCAATGCTGTCATATTCATTTACCATTTCAGGCTTAAAATCCGCTGCAAGTATCAGCTTCACATCTGCTCCTTTCTCCTTTGCTCCATCAGAAACAAATTTAGCCATTGCTTCTGTATTTCCTGTTCCACTCCAATATACTACTGCTATTTTACTCATACTGACCCCTCCTCCCTATTTGGGTACTAAATTTGTTAAACCTTCATTGAAGCAACCTCTGCTCCATAGAGGTATGCTAGCAATTTTAATTTTGTAATTGCATCTAAAATTATTCTAGCTAACTCTTACGCCCACTAAGGGCAAAATTTTTATGGTAAAATACTAACTTGAGCTGCCACTTTAGCATTGTTTCACATTCAATCTACACTAGTACTTATACTTAACTTCATTAGGACACTATATATTCGTCTAAAATACCTCTGAGAGCTGCCATTGAACTTGAATGGGAACGAGCAATCACTGTTTTTTGCCCCTTTGTCTCCGTCATTGCACAGCGCACCATTTTATGTGACACTGTATTTGTAAACAATACAAGCAAATCAGGCGATCCAATTTTATTTTTAAGGGTACCATTCATATTGGTATATATTTTTGCCTGACATTTATACTGCTTACATAAATTCTTGTATTGACAAACCATACATTCATTTCCTCCGATAATTACAATACTCATAGTCCACCTCCATATCTATTCTTAAGCTTTTGTATATTTTTATAAAATCAACCTTAGTACATAAAGTCTATCATTTACTAAACTTAGGTTAGTCTTAACTAACCTATTCTTTATTTTTTAGCACCCAGAGGGTTAGCTTATGGTCAATCATTTTTGCATTTTACTTTCAAAATTAAGTTTATATATACTGAGCTTTGTATTTAAATTTTACCTTTTACACTATTTTTAGCTTTGCGTACTCAAAAGGTTATTTCATCAATAATAGTTCCCCAATTTTCAAGTACTTTCTCAGCTATTACAGGGTCATACATGATACCCGCATTTTTTTGAATTTCCTCTTTGCATTGCAATGATGACAAGTTTCTTCGATATTGCCTATTGCTCATCATAGCATCGATAGAGTCTGCAATTGCAATAATTCTTGAGCCTATCGGAATTTCATTTTCCTTGATACTATCTGGATATCCTTTGCCATCCCATCTTTCATGGTGGTGGCGAACAATTTCTGCAATTCTCTCAAAGCAATTAACTTTACTTAAAATGTTAAAGCCAATAATAGGATGCTGCTTTATTGAAAGCCATTCCATTTCATCTAAAGGACTCTTTTTTCTGAGAATTGAATCTTCAATACCTATTTTCCCAATATCATGTACATGTGCTGCAATATGAATTTCTTCCGCCAGCTCTTCATTTAAATCCAGCAATCTGCAAATTATTTCGGTCATATCACTGACGCGCATTGAATGACTTGCTGTATATGCATCTCTTGCTTCCATTGCTGCTATTATTCCAGCCACTAAATCATGAAATGGCAGCAAAGAACTGGATTGAAAGTCGCTCATATATTTCCTCTTTTCTGTCTTGTGCAATAATTAAAAAGTAAATTTTTCGGCTTGAAACCGATACAACTTGATTTGTATAACCAGCTTTAGTAATTAGTATTAATCCTACAAAAATCACAGTTAGTCTAAACTAACCATATACAGAATACCATTATTCTCTTTTATTGTCAAGGTAATAAATGTAAAATTCCATATTTATTAGTATTCCCTTAATTAGTATTCTTATCATTATTTAGGCATCTGACAGTACAATATTCAGCACATGCTTTCATAAACTCATTAAAATTGGGATTATTAGACTTTGCCTCGCATAGTTGCCAACTCACTTGGTCAGCATTTATTACTTTCATATGTTCGTAGAACGCTAGCTGATAGATTTTTCAAAATCCCTCATTCGGGTCATTAGTATTCTTGCAGAATTTGGAAAGCCTGTGTAAGAACTTTGGAAAAGAACGTTTCATTCCCTATTACGGGTCACATTCATTCTTACTGTCTGTCAGGTAGGCAGAACACTGGCTGATCGAGTTATTCTCAGTATTTTCAAGGCTTTCAGCCATTTTGAGATTGGTTTAAGATTGCAATTATCAATGATTTTTTTAAGTTTTCAAGGTGCTTTTTTTAGGACTTTACATACTGCCGATACACCTCAAAGC
>JAEWZA010000172.1 GCA_023395575.1 Bacillota bacterium | reverse complement strand
GCTTAACTCTGCCACCATGGGCCCCAAAGCTGGTTCATCATCCGCAGGTCCTTCTGCATCAGGAACGAAAGAACCAGTTTGCCATCTTTCTAATTGTCCTCCCCAAAGGCCTCCAAAATAAATATATGCTTTGCCATCGTCATCAACAAATACAGCAGGATCTATACTGAAGCTGCCGGGAATGTAATTAGGTTCAGCCTTGAATGGACCGGCAGGATTTTTGCTGGTTGCAACGCCGATACGGAATATCCCATCTTTATCTCTTGCAGGAAAGAACAAATAATAAGTACCATTCTTGAAAGCGGCATCAGGTGCCCACATTTGTTCGCTTACCCATGGAACATCCTTCATGTGAAGTGCTTCCCCATGGTCTACACAAGGTGCATCTATATCCTCCATTGATAAGATATGATAATCCTCCATTCTATACTGGTCTCCGTTATCATTATCAGGACCGTCATGATCTAAATCATGAGAAGGATAAATATATATTTTATCCTCGAAAACATGTGCTGATGGATCAGCAGTAAAGATATGGGTTACTAAAGGCTTATTTTGATTGCTGTTATTATTCATATTAACCTCCATGCCACTTTGGGCAAATTATATTTATAATATCAGTGGAGAACACTGATGTACATGCACTTGAATTTGAAAAAGTCTTTTGCTATTTTGACTTAAAAGCCTCATATAGATAAAAAAATTAGAACGAAACTGCTATTAGCAGTAAAAAAGTCAATTCTAAGTATCTTCATACAAGTTTACCACGAATTTTATTTATTTACTTTACATATTTTGTCCTGTTTCACACATTTGTTTACATTTATTATTTCATAATTATTTAATATATTGTAAAATTGGATTAGAGTGGCAATGGTATTTTGTCAGCTACAATGAAATCTAAAGCTGATATTTTAAAAGCTATTCAATATCTCAACATCTATGGAAATGCTTTTTGACTTAATCTTCCTTCATATAATCAGGTGTTTTACTTTATCAATGGAAAATTGATGTTTGATATATCGGCTTAATAACACTATTGACAATGAATGTTGAATATGTTTAAGTGCTAAGAATGAACAGTTGCTAGTTTCTGAAAATACTACAGATATAAGCAATTATTTTTAGGAACAAAACATTCGTAATTGTACAGCGCAGGTAGAAATTTAATGTTGGGAGGGTTAAGTTAATATTTAAATACTTTTAAATTTTGATGGGAGGTACATGTATAATGTTTGATGTAATGGAAGAAGGGATTGGTAAGAAGACGCTTTTAAATGAAAAAACTCCAAAAATTAATGTGCATTTAATTCCAGCTGATTATACTAGTTTGAGAGAAATTAAGAAAAAGGAAAATATTCTTGGAGTAATAAAATTCAGTGATTTAAATGACCATGATGACCTTAGAATGCTAGATGAAGATTTTCCAACATTGATTATAAATATGAAGCCATTTGTGGAAAAAGCATTTTATGAAATTTGGACATCAGATTATCCCGTTAATTATGGCAGTAATGAAATTTTGCAATTTGCTAGTGATGGATTTCATCATTTTTTAACAGTAAGCATTAAGGAACAAAACAGGGATTTACGTGAGATCGGAAGGCTGGCATATGACTCGATATTTGAAATTCTTAATAAGAATAACTATTCAAGTATTTCAAGAGTGTGGAATCATATTCCAAATATAAATGAATATGCTGATGCGAAGGAGAGGTACACAAAGTTTTGTCATGGAAGAGCTGAGTCCTTTCAAAAAAATGGCAATATCTATCCTGCAGCGACTGGAATAGGATGTTGGGGTGATAGCTTATGTATTTATATGTTATCTACAACGCAAAACATACATAAATATATTGAAAACCCTAACCAGACTCCTGCATATAAATATCCGCCAAAATACGGAATAAAGTCTCCTAGCTTTGCAAGAGCTGCTTATGCCAATTATAATTCAGGAAGTGGGAAATTGTATGTTTCTGGAACAGCCAGTATTATAGGTTCTGAGACAGTCCATGTGGGAGATGCTGCAAAACAATGTGAGACTACAATAGAAAATATAAGGGTTTTAATATCCGATTCAAATCTGAGCAACTATGGGATAGAAAAGAACTTTACGCTTGACAATATAGATTGTATAAAGGTTTATATAAAAAATGATGAGGATTTTGAAACAATAAAAGATATATGCAGCAAGGCATTTTCGAAGGATAAGTCAATTGCTTATTTGAAGGCAGATGTGTGTAGAAATGATTTGCTTGTTGAGATTGAGGGCATTATTTAAGTAAAAACAGCTTCAAATTAAAACTTTCGGCAATATTTTACAGCATGAAAAACTGAACATTCCTATTTTTAACAGTAGCATTCATGATAAGTAACTCATATTATGAGAAGTAAATTAAATCGTGAGAAGTAAATCAGTTTCATGACAAGCAAATTATATTAATGATATAATAACCAAAATAAGCTATAATATGGTTAATAAAATAAATTAAGGGGGAATAATAATGTTCAAAAAAACAAAGATTTTAGTAGTAATAACGGTTATTTGCTCGTTGTTATTAGGAAGTACCATGGCATTCGCTTCAGATTTGCCTGTTTTGGCAGTGTCTGAAAGTGCAGTTGTTTATGGAGACATCAATGGGGACAAATATGTAGATGCTTTAGATTTAGTATTGATTAAGAATTATCTTTTAGGCGGGGCAATATTTAGCTCTCCATACAACTTTAAAGCAGCAGACTTAAATGGGGATGAAGAAGTAAATAGTCTTGATTTTTCACTTATGAAGCAATATCTTCTTGGAACAATTGGAATTTTCCCTGTAGAAAAAATGGAATCGTGGCTTCCATATATGCCAAAGAAAGAGGATATAACATATCACATAGAAGAGACTTCTGATGAAAGGTATCAGATCGTGTTTGAAGTTCTCTTTTCATCTTCTGGGTATAAGATTGAATATACTGACGAATTAGCTATTGCTCTTGGGATAATGCCAGATGGAACAACGTTGGTTTCTCTTCGCCCAACAAAAGAGCCTACCTTCTGGCAATATACAGGCCCTTCTCTTACAGTTATGACAACAAAAAGAATTGTGTACAAATTAGATGGAAAGGGAAACTACACATTCGAATTACTGGGAACATGGTATAACTTTACTATTTAGTGATGAATACCGATATTTGATTCCCAAGTAGGGCTTACTATTATTAGTAGGCTCTTTTCTTTCTTTGTATTACTGTAAATAATGTTCTTTGGAATGTTCAGTGTGATAAGTAAATACCACTCACATTGGTAAAAACGCTTGCGTTTGTTGAGACTGGAAAGGGAACCATGTAAGCACCAACTATACTTTCGAGTTGGTTATATATAGTTATAGTGGAATGTATATACATTAAATGGTATAATTAGAAAATAAACAAGGATAGTTGAACCTTGACAATTCCATATGTAGGTGTTCATTAATCCATATATATAATGTGGACTTTTGACTCCTAAGCAGTTTTGAAGTAAGTATAATTATTAAAAACAACTGGCTCAGTGCAGCATGTTTATTCTTATTCTATGCTTTGAGCGAAGAGAAGGAGTGAAAGTAACTAAAATGAGTAAATTTAGAAAAGGAATTTTGTTTTTAACAGCATTTTCTATGTGTATGCAGATATCCTGCATCGGAGGTGCAAATGTTTCAAAAGCTGCAGAACAGACTGATTTGCCCCTTCGTGAATTGTCAGAACAATTGAGAAATCAGGGAAGAGAATTTTATATTGGTGCAGCAATTCCATCAAATTTCAGCAGTAGTGATCAAGCAATTGTTAAAAAAGAGTTTGATATGGTTACATGTGAAAATGACATGAAAATTGGTACAATATCACCAAGCCAAGGTCAGTATAATTATGGTGGCGGAGATAACTTGGTGAATTTTGCAAGGGCAAATAATATGGTTGTCCATGGACATGCTTTTGTATGGCACAAATATAACCCCTGGTGGGTAGATGGCACAAAGACCATGATGGAAACATATATAAATGCTGTAGGAACACATTACAAAGGCAAAATATATGCATGGGATGTAGTAAATGAGGCATTCCACAAGGATGGTACTTATCGTATTAATGCTATTGGAACAAATGGACAAGATGGAGCTTCTGTATTTGGTCAAAAGCAAGGTAAAAAGTACATAGAAGATGCATTTATAGCTGCACGAAAGGTTGATCCTAATGCAAAACTAATATATAACGAGTATGATTTGGAAACTAGGCCAGCCAAGTTTGAAGGCGTTTATGCAATGGTAAAAGATTTTAAGGCTCGTAATATTCCTATTGATGGTGTAGGTTTCCAAATGCACTTAGGCCCTAGCTTCACAAAAGCTGATGCAGATAGATTTGCTGAGCAAATGCAGAGATTAGCAGAATTGGGTGTAGAAAGCTACGTAACAGAAATGGATGTAGGATGTCCAGATTCAACACAAAACGGACTCAATAAGCAGGCAGAAATATATGGTTGGATTACAAAGGCATGTGTAGAGCAGCCTTACTGCAGAGCCCTTCAGGTATGGGGAATAAGAGATTCGCAATCATGGCGTATAAATCCTGAGTCTCCTGAAGACAAAGCCATAGCTCCACTTATTTTTAACGACAGTGGTGCCAAAAAACCTGCATACTATGCTATACAGAAAGCACTAATAGACGCTGTTAACAATCCGCAAACTACAGTGGTTGAAGGAGATGCTAATGGAGACAAAGTTTTCGATGCCATAGATTTTGCTATCTTTAAAAAGATTTTATTAGGCAATATTGAGACTAATTATGAGCATTGGAAGGAAGCTACAGACTTAAATAAAGATGGAGCAAATGATGCAATTGACTTTGCTTTAATGAAAAAGAAGCTTCTTGAGTAAAACTAGTTTATGGTTGCTTTTATCAATTAGTTTTATAGCTGAAATGCCAGAATAAAAGTAATATACTAAAACAATGAACTATATTTTAAAACCCCCATCAATTAATGTTGATGGGGGTTTTAATAATTTTATACTGGTGTATAAAGTAACTAGCTATTATGCTTGTAACTATATCTTAACAATATCGTACAAATTATTTAGTGATGGTACCTCGATTTGCTCTCCATCAAGTGAAACATATACGCCATTACCAGCATGTGATTCCTTTAAGCGGATTGTTTTAACAGCTATAAATGAATCCATTTTTTGCTCTTTGACAACATTTGTTAAATTCTCATAGAGCTCCTTTGAACCATTTGAAGTACACTTATCACACAAACATACTGTTAAATCATGTGTTTTAAATGCGGAATCTGCTTTCTTTAGTGTATTATCACAGCTGCAAGTACCGAATACAGGTGAATAGTGTGTGTGTAGCAGTTCGTGTGCAAGATGTGAGTTGGCTTCACCAAAGAAGTCATTATATAGCCTTAGTATGTCAGGATTTTCTTGTGATTTACGATATTTTGATGTCTTATCAATATTCACAAGTACTTTTTGACGTTTTTCTAAGGAATCAATCTTCTCAGGAACAGGGTGCCCAGCTCCACAGATACATCCTCCTGGACATGCCATAACCTCTATTAAATCATAACCAACCTCTTCACCTTTAATAATTCTCTCAACTATAGGCTCAGCATTTTTTAAACCACTTATTACAGCTACACGTACTTTTGTTCCATTAGCTTCAACAGTTGCCTCTTTAACGCCTTCAAAGCCTCTAATTTCTTCAAAATCAAGATGATCTGTAAGCACATCACCTGTAAGCTTTTCAACTGCCATACGAAGAGCTGCTTCAGCAACACCGCCGGAAGCACCGAAGAGGATACCAGCGCCTGAAACCTGCTTGTATGGTTCATCAAACTCTTGAGGAACAATTTCTTTTGTATCGATAAATTTCAATTCTGCCATTTTTAGCATTTCACTTGAGGTTATAACTGCATCTACATCACGTATTCCTTCAGGTGCAAATTCAGGACGGTAAGCCTCAAATTTCTTTGCAATACATGGAACGATAGATACTACATAGAGATCCTTTTTATCTATGCCACTAAGCTTTGAATAGTGATTTTTTACAGTTGCACCCATCATCATCTGAGGAGATTTACAGGTTGAAAGATGAGGTATAATCTCAGGGTATTTTCTTTCAACATAATTTACCCATCCAGGACAGCAGGAAGTAAACTGAGGCATAACACCTTTATTTCCAACTCTTGTTAAAAACTCAGTAGTTTCTTCAACTATTGTTAAGTCTGCAGCAAATGTGAAATCAAATACCTTGTCAAAACCTAGCTTTTTGAGCAATCCAGCCATATATGGTGAAGCTTCATCATAAGTCACACCATAATGAGAGGATACTATACTTCTAACAGCAGGTGCTACAAAGGCAACAACAGTCTTTGTAGGGTCGTTAATGGCATTGAAGACCTTACCTCTCTCTGTACGTGCTCTTAGGGCACCGCAAGGACAGGCATTTACACACTGACCGCAGCTAACGCATTCAGTTTTCTCCAATGGGAGACCGCTCTTTGTTCCAACTAGCTGACGTCCCTGCTTCATATAATAGGACAATACATCAGGACCTTCAACCTCAGCACATGCAGCTATACAACGCCCACAGGAAATACATTTGTTATGGTCGCGTACAATAAATGGATGATCCTTTACAATTGGAATCAATGGTCTTTCGTGAATTGGTTTTGCAAATTCTATACCATGAGAAGTTGCTTCGTTTCTCAAGCTACAGTCATAACGCTCACTACAGCCGCATTGCAAGCAACGCATAGCTTCGGCCTTCGCATTTTCTTCAGATAAACCTAATTCAACTTCGTTAAAATTGTTTTTACGTGCTTCTAGTGATATTGAAGGCATTGTTGCACGGTCAAATTTTGGCATTCTTTCAAATTCCCATTTTGGAAGGTCTTCCATTGAACCACGGCTACAGCTGTAGTCTATTTGAGATTCCTTGATATATCCATGCATCAAGAAATTATCAATAGCTTCAGAAGCACGACGACCAGCGCCAACTGCTTGAATAACTGTTGCAGGACCAGTTACGCAATCTCCACCTGCAAATATGTTAATCTCTGAAGTTTGGGATGTTTTACCATTAACTTCAATATCTCCCCATTTATTGAGCTTAACAGGAAGATCGTTATATAAAAACTGTGTATTTGTACTTTGACCAATTGCACCTATTATAGTATCAGCTGGAATAGATGTCTCGCTGCCTTCAACTGGAACAGGACGACGACGACCTGAACGGTCAGGCTCACCTAAAGTCATTTTGATACATTTAAGCATCTTTTTGCCGTTTTCCATATAAATGCCGGTAGGTGCCATTAAAAACAGCATTTCAACACCTTCGTGGAGTGCTTCTTCAACTTCATATGGCTCAGCAGGCATTTCTTCTTGAGTACGACGATAAATAAGTTTTACTGATGTAGCTCCTCTTCGAAGTGCTACACGAGCGCAGTCGATAGCTGTGTTACCACCACCGACAACTATTGTATCACCTAGCTTGATATCTGCACCCTTTGTTTCTTGCTCAAGGTAATTAATACCAAGCCATACTCCTTCTAAATTCTCACCCTCTATGCTCATTGGAGTAGCGCGCCATGAACCAATAGCGAGATATACCGCATCGAAGTCCTTATGTAGGTCTTCAAGGTGTATATGTGTTCCAAGAGCTTTTCCTGTCATTATTTTAACGCCAAGCTTTTTCATAGTATCTATCTCTTTGTCGAGAGTGGCTTTTGGAAGACGATATTCAGGAATACCGTATCTCATCATACCACCAGCATGTGGCTGACGTTCAAAAACTGTAACATCATGACCGTTAATAGCGCTATAATATGCTGCGGAAAGACCTGATGGGCCTGCACCAACTATTGCAATTCTTTTTCCTGTGCTTGACTTTTTCTCTGGAAGCCAAGGAGCGCCGGTGTTCATATCCAAATCGGCAACAAAACGCTTCACATAATTGATTGCAACAGGAGAATCAACTAGATTACGTCTACATTGTGCCTCACATGGATGAGGACATACACGTCCGCATACTACAGGGAATGGATTTCTGTTTTTAATAACCTTGAGAGCTTCTTCAAAATTACCAATTCTCGCATGGCGAAGATATGCTTGGATGTCTATATTAGCAGGACATGTCATTACACATGGTGCAACACAGTCTGCATTGTGGTCAGATAGCATTTGCTCTAAGCGTATCTTTCTGTAATTTTGTAAATTTTGGGTGTTGGTAAATATGACCATACCTTCTTTTATAGGCGTCTGACATGCTTTTACTTCTTTTCTTACATCTTTGTCTTCAATTTCAACGACACATAATCCACAGTTACCATTTGACCTTTCAACTCGTATATCGTAGCAGAGATGCGGAATATGAATATCTTCCTGAAGCAATGCTTGCAGAATAGTAAGATTATCATATACTTCTACTTCTCGGTCATTTACAGTAACTTTAATTCGTTTGTGATTAGCAAGTGATTTCATGTTTCCTCCATAATTTTTATTTTATTTAAGATATTATAAGATACGGTATTTGAATACCATTGTTTAAAATTTATCAATATACAAAGTATAACAAATATTTATGAATTAATAAACTATTTTATGACGTTAGGTATAATTTAGTAAGAAAATAAAACATGGTTTGCAAAATTAAAGAATAATCGGCTTAAGAGGCTTATAACGATAATTGATTCTAATAAAATGTAGAAGATTACAATATAAGTATTGATAATTTATAATTGTGTGTTAGAATATAAAACAAATGTAAAATAATACAATAAATGAGAGGGGATAACATGCCTTTTTTTAAAGAACAGAATTTTTTAGATAAAGAGTCTAAAGAGGTAAGAAAATTAATCCTCAAGTTTTCTAACTCAGAATTATCAAATCATTTTGGAGGTCCTTTTTCGTCTGTAGAAATGATGACATATTTATATATGCATGTTATGAAAGATATGGATTTAGCTCAAAAAGACCGAGATAAAGTAATACTTTCCAAGGGACATTGCTGCCCCACTTTTTATGCACTTCTCGGCAGGAGAGGGTACCTTTCTGAAAATGAACTTTATACGTACAAAAAATTGGGAAGCCGTCTCCAGGTTCAACCAGATATGAAAAGACTTCCGTATGTGGATTTTTCTTCAGGTTCATTGGGACAAGGTTTGTCAGTGGCTGTTGGTATGGCACTAGCAAATAAAATAAAAAAATCTAACAATTATATATATGTCATATTAGGAGATGGTGAAATTCAGGAAGGTCAAATATGGGAAGCAGCAATGTCAGCTTCGAAGTATGGTCTTGACAATCTAATATGTTTTCTTGATAAAAATAATTTGCAATCTGATGGAAGTGTGAGCGATGTAATGCCGATAGAGCCAATTGAAAAAAAATGGGAATCTTTTGGCTGGTATGTTACAGAAGTAGATGGTCATGATATAAGTCAAATTGACCAGCGATTTAGAGAATGTAAAGAGGTAAAGGGCA
>JAEWZA010000168.1 GCA_023395575.1 Bacillota bacterium | reverse complement strand
GTATATACTATCACTTATAGTTTTCTCTATAATAGCAAGTTGATAATTTTCCATGTTAGATAAACTATTCTGAATTCCTATAGCTGTTTCCAATAGTTCTGACAAAATATCTTCTTCAATATTTTCTTTCAAAACTATCTTAGGATTCCAACCTAAAAGTTCCTCATTATACTTTAAGTATTTATCAGCTCTTTTCTTAAAATCTTCAATACTCCATAGTGACTCTAAAGTTGGCAATTCCTTACTTAATAGTTTATCTTCTTCTGGAGATATTTGTTGATTTGAATGATACAAAATATGCAAATCTTCTGTTGATAGTGGTAAACCCACAGTATCATCACTTGTCAAACCTGATATATAATCAAAGTTTCCTTGTCCAGCATTAATGAACTTAGCCGCATCTATTGGCGTTATTGTTTGGTTTGTAAATACAATGTCCTTGTACTCTAATGACCTGATTTGAAGGAGTTCTTGACTTTTTTTCTTTGACTTGTTTATCAGTTCTTTTCTTTCATTTTCAAGTCTTTCAATCTTTTTCTTTGCATCAAATAAATCAAGAGCTGTACTTTTTACTGCAATCTCATTAATAGCATCATCCATTTCTTGCTTTTGTGAACTTGAACTTAGAAGACTAATACAAAGATTTTGAAGATTGACTTCTTTATCATAATGATCCTTATACACCTTTTCTTTAAGCACAGATAATGCTTTTTCAGTATGACTGGTAACAAGTACACTATTACCTTGACTTAACAGATGACCTATTAGGTTCGCTATTGTGTGTGTCTTTCCTGTCCCCGGAGGCCCTTGTACTAGAACTGCACCATAATTATTGAGGCACTTGATTATTTTTAGCTGTTCATTGTTAGCTGGTAAGGTCAATAAAATATCCTGATCAATACCACTCTGATTCCAATTTTCCTCAATAACATCGACTTCATTGTGCTCTTTGTGGTTGCCAATCATATTTTCAAAAAAGTCTGGTAATGCTATGTCCTGTTTATTCTCAATATCACTAATAATTTTATCAATAAACGACGAAAACCCAAGTGTTCTTTTCCGTAAAAACAGAATTGGTTTTGACATAATCATTGGACCATTATAGCCATTTTCAAATACTTCGACGCACTTTCCTTTTTCATCTACTACATTAATGAGACGTTGAAAAATCGCACAGGTATTATAGACATCTGCTATATGGTAACTATTTGTTTCTATATCTTGAATTACTTGAGAAAGCATTTTCTGATTGATTGTTGGAATAACTCTAAGCATAGGTGTATAGAGTTCTGTTTTTAACTCATCACAATTCACAATAAAAGATGGTTTCTCAGGGTCAAATGTTAATTGAACTTTTTGAAGTAGTATGGGATGATCAATAATTTTAAGGTCTGTTTTCCAATGTATATGTCCATCTCCAAGTAGAAGTTCAACACTCTCAGATTCTTTTTTTATGTCAGAGTACAACTTAAATAAGTTGTTATATAAAATAAGTCCCTGCTCTTTTGGTATTTCAAGTGTTCTCCAGCTATTGCGCTTTTTTGTCCATTCATAATATGAATCTACACGAGTATCTAGATCAATAAACTTTTCTTCAGTATAGCAAATAACTTCATCTAAAAACTTAAATTTTTTCTTCTCCGAACCACAGTCTGGGCATACCCAATCTTCTGAAACATCATTAAAATCAATAGCTATATTTCCTTCTTGGTCAACCTGCTGAGGATCGAATATCCAAGAGCAGGTTTTGCAAATATACCTTGGCAACTTTATTTCTTTTGTCATTACTTCTTTGTATTGAATTGTTTGGATATTAAGTTTTTTCCAATCGCCATTAAGCCATCTAATAAACAGGTCATTAGGAGCAGGACATGGCTCTAAAACAGGTCTTTTTACTTCTAATATTTTTAATCCCTCAAAATCCTGTGTATGATAAACAGAACATATTTCTTTGATTTGTGGCAAGTCTGAGAGTTTCATGTTCCATTTTTGTTTGTCAATCTCTGTTATAACAGGATTAGAGAGTTCATTGTAGTCTTTTAAAAAATTAAAAATACTATTAATTTGAGCCATACACTTTCCTCCTGTTCTATGGCATTAAGTTATTATTCTAATTTTAAATATATTTTTTTGTTAGGACTATACGGATAGTGCTAGTTCATTTTAGAGAGAGTAGTTTCTCCATTTATAGGATTTTCCTCTTTAGTCTTAGGTTGTTCAGTCAAAATGTGAATTGTGCAATCACTTAGATAAGGAAGATAGTGAAAATTCTGATCAAGTATTTCTTTAAACAATTCAATTTCATAATCTATTTTTTGAGTAACATATCTTCTATATTCTAATATTCTGCCGTCATTTAAAGTATACAGATTAGAATCCGCAGGTTTCAATATACCTAAATATGTACCAGTATTTATATCTTTAATTGCTATAAATCTATATACTGAATTATACAGTGAAATTTCTTTAATTTGAACATCTTCATGAGTCAGCATAACTCATAATATGGTATTCATTTAAAATATTTTCTGAGTCAACTTCAATATAATGAATTGAGTTTTTAATATTTCTTAACTGTTTAAAATCTTCTTCTTTTTCAAAAAGCATATATGTTTTTGGGTTGTATAAGCGATGTTTTACATGTTTATTAGCTAAAGACGTATAATATTGCTCAACAAATGTTTGCGAGTTATTCAGAATTACTTTGCAAAAATTTAGGCATTCAAAAATAATTTGCAGAACTTCCTTATCGGAATAAGAATTATTGTCTTTTTGAAATTGTGGAAGAGAAACTTTTCCTTCTCCATCAAAAATATTGTACATAGATTTAGTGTAAACCTGATATCTATGTTTTATGATATTATTGATGTCTGCAATATATTTGTACTCAGGTCTGTTTTCAAGTTCCTTTACATCTATAATAAACTGTCCTGTGAATTCTGGATATTTATCCATCTCAATAATCACATTATGATAAGTAACCTTTTTTAATTTTAGAGCATTTTCTCCCAATAAACACGAATTAATCCATTGAGCAAATGTATCAAAAAAACTATGTAACAAACTAAATATTTCGATGGTCAACTTGTCTATAATAATTGTTCTCGAAAGCTCTTGCCCTAAGTAATTGATATTATCACTTTTCCCTATTAAAGAAAATTTCTTAGTATCACTTAACTGTTTATACATCTCATCAGTTTCTTTTTTAGCATTCTGTAAGTATTCATTTATCAATTTTCCTAATGCATTATAGCTGATTTCCGAGGAGGTAATCTTGAATCTACAAGCACTAAAAAATTGGTAAGAATCAGCCACATAATTGTCTTTTAGTAATCTCAGAAAATCAAACTCGATCATATTTAAAACTCCATTTCTTTTTATAGATTATTTATTATTTCGAGGAAAACTTGATTCTTTGAATTGCTGATAAATATTGTTTTCATGTTATTCCATATACTTGGAGCAACATTCTTCTTTATTTTTCCTAAAACCACATCTGTAAAC
>JAEWZA010000133.1 GCA_023395575.1 Bacillota bacterium | reverse complement strand
ATAAAGAAGTGGGTAATGATTAACAAATGAAATGAAGACATTTCGATTATTCCATTAGATTTAATAAGAACCACATTTCCGTATTTTCTACTGAAATGTGGTTCTTAAAATATATATTCAATTATAGTAAAAAGTCTCATTACATCTCAAAAGATATATATATATTACTTTACACTTTCATAGAATGTAATTGAAACACCATTACCACCCATACCTGGATCGGAGCTCAAATATAACTTTTGATTTAAGTAGGAATATTTACTGTCTGCTCTAACCTCAAATATAGGTACTAGAGAACCAAATTGTCCACCATTTCTAACAATAATGATTTCTCCGTCATTAGTTTCCCAAAGATATTTAGCATCAATTGTCATTGGATTGGATAGGTTTTGATAATCAGCACCAGCTGCTATAACCTTAGCTGTTAAATTACCAGTTACAGTACCACCAGTTATAGGAATAACATTTCTGTTTCTACCATTTTTGGTTGCTCCAACTGATTGACTTCCACCTAAAGTAACTTGCTCTGTTATAAACTTATTGCCATTTCTTTCATTCGATGATACTCTATAGTCCCATGGCTGGTATGGCATATCAGTAGGTTTAGTTACTTTTACTGAATTTGTTGTGTCTGCAGTAAAGTTAACATTTGATACGTCATAAACACTTATTTTCATTGTGTTAGATGCTGAGTCTACAGTACGTCTGCCAACATATTTACCAGAGTTTAACCAGTTAGATGAACTTGAGTTTGGAGCTTCAAAGTCGAATACCATTCTCACATCATTTTGATTTAGGCCTGTCCCAGCACTTCTTAAATAAATGTAACTTCCGTCATTAGCTCTAATCATTAACAATTGCTCGATTTCTGTTACACCATTTGAAAGATCTAGCTGGAAGTCAAGTCCTCCAGACATTACAGAACCATTAAATTTGGAAGAGCTTATTGTGCCGTTTTGTATTACATAAGTTTTTCTCTGTCCATATTGAGTTTTTCCTAAATTATAGCTGTTTTGAAGCTTCATAGTAGTTTCAAAAACAAGTATACCTTTTTCAGGTTTTGGTATTCCGTTAGACATTCCACATGTCCATGATTCGTGTGGAACGAGAACCTTGTCACTGGTATTGTTATTGTTTTGGTTAGCTGGAAACTCTGTAATTATACCCAAAAGATATTTTTTCATTTCAGCGAAATCAAGTGCATCAGCCGAACCGTCGCCATTAACATCCGCAGCAGCAAAATTTGGCAAAGTATCTGTTTTACCTAAGAGATAAGACTTTATTAGTGCTAAATCCACTGCATCAACTACATCATCCATATTGACATCTCCATATTTATTTGTACCTCCTACCATCTGCGTAGCAGCAGATGCACCCATAATCATGAACGCAAAAACTAACATACTAATCAGTACTACTAAAAATGAAACTTTTCTAAATGAGAAATTGATTTTATACATTTAAAGTCCTCCTTTTGATTAATCGGTTTTCACTATAGTTAAAATTTCCCCCAAAAATTACTATAGTTTCAAAGTTAAAGAGCACAATAACATTATATACTGTATAAATTTAGAAATAAAGTACTACTTAAATAGATTGATATATTATAGAAAAAACTAGTTATTATTCAGCCTTTTTCAATATAATATACAGGTCAATAAGCTTATAAACTATATATAAAATGGAATTAATATATTAATGTCATTTATGTACTAGTAAGGTGGAGGAAAAAAATACTAATAATATATTGACTCTTTTATGTATTACGAATATAATAATACATGAATGAATACTCATATATTCATACGAATAAAAGCAGGAGGTCTACATAAGATAAAAAAACACTTAATTGTGTTTTAAGTTCAACACGTAGAATTACTTAAGGTTAATGCATATGCTATAAAGGAAACATAATGCATTTTTGTTGCTCGAAAAAGTGTCATATTAGTACTAAGTTGTTTTTCGAGCTGGCCTCCAAACCCGAAGTATAGGCCATATCATCAAATATTTAACCGATAGTAATTGTCTTTACAAGATAAATTAATTTCAAAAAGGGGATTAAAATGGTTAAAAAAGAGATTATATTAGAAGGATTAAATTGTGTTCAATGTGCTAATAAAATAGAAGAGAAAGTATCAAGTATTCCGAATGTAAATTCTGCCTCTTTAAATTTTATGTCAAAGACACTAACAATTGAAATCGGACATATAGAAAAAATAGATGAAATACTAAAACAGGTAAATAAAATAATATTAAGCTTAGAGCCAAGTGTTATTATAAAAGAAAAGGTTGTAGAAAAAAAGCCACAGAAGGTTTTCAAGGTAATGGGCTTGGATTGTGCTAATTGTGCTTCAAAAATTGAAAAAGAAATTAAAAGAGTTGATGGTGTTGAGAACGCAACAGTGAACTTTGTTACCAATAAATTAATTTTAGAATTTAGTGAAAAGCATAGAATGAAAGAAATAACAGAAGCTGCTATAAAAATAGCAAAAAGTTTGGAGTCTGGAATAGAAATCATAGATGAGGAAATGAGTGCTGTAAGTAGAAATGGACAAATTCAAGGTGAGAGGGATAATCATATAGAACATAACAATAATAATAGTAATAATGTTAAGAAGATAGTTCGTTTTGGAATCAGTGTTGTTTTCTTTAGCTTGGCATTGCTTTTAGAGGCACCATTTTGGATTGAATTTACACTGTTTTTAATTGCGTATCTATTTGTAGGTTTGGATGTTTTGGTACAAGCTATTAAAAATATTATAAGAGGTCAGGTTTTTGATGAAAACTTTTTAATGGCGGTAGCTACTTTAGGAGCATTTTCTATTAAAGAGTTTCCAGAGGGTGTAGCTGTTATGCTCTTTTATCAAGTAGGAGAATTTTTTCAGGATTATGCTGTAAAC
>JAEWZA010000106.1 GCA_023395575.1 Bacillota bacterium | reverse complement strand
TTCAGCTTCTAAAGGAGCATTAAATTCATTTGCGAAAGTGATGGCTTTGGAATGTGGCGTTAAAAGAATACGAGTGAATTGTATTCATCCGGGAATCATCCGTACCAAACCGGTAAGTAACTTTTCTGAGGAGGAAATGGCCAAACAGGCCGCTTCTATACCATTGGGTTTTGGAGTACCAGATGATATAGCCTATGGATGTATATATTTGTTGTCAGATGCTGCGAAATGGATAACAGGAACTGAATTAATTATAGATGGTGGTCAGTCTATTAGCTAATTATTAATAATATAATTAAAATAATGAAGTGTTTAATAAAGAATGTAGAAATTAAGGCTATTGCAACATGTCTTCCTCAAAATACTTTTGAGATGAATAGTTTAAAAGGGAAATATGAGGATAAAGAAATAGATAACATGATGAAGACAACAGGAGTTGTCAGGGTTCATGTAGCAGAACAACGTCAGACAACTTCTGATTTATGTTTTGAAGCAGCAGAACTTTTACTGAAAAGTGAAGACATTAATAAGGATGAAATAGATGGCGTTGTGTTTGTTTCTCAAACATTTGATTATTTATATCCAGCTACTTCTGTAGTCTTGCAACAGCGCTTGGGATTATCTAAGGAAACTATTTGCTTTGATATTTCTTATGGATGTTCCGGCTATATGTATGGACTTTTTCAAGCTGCTTCTATGATTCATATCGGCGCATGTAAAAATGTATTATTGATGGCTGGAGATACAAATACGAAGATATTGAATCCCGATAACCTTGGGGCCAGAATGGTTTTTGGTGATTGCGGATCTGCAACTTTGGTTTCTGTAGGTACTTCTTCTATTGGATTTCATTTGTGCTCGGATGGTTCAGGAGCAAATACAGTTATTAATGTGAATGGAGGGTTTCGCCATTGGCCTGATAATGCTCAGAAATTGGATTTTAGTAAAAATGCAAATAAGGGCGATGACGTTTTTGCTTTTATTGTATCATGTGGTACGAAGAGCATTAAAACTATTTTAGATTTTATGGAATGGGACAAAGATGAAGTTGATCTTTATGCTTTGCATCAAGCCACAAAGTTTACTTTAGATTTTATGAAAAAGAAGCTTAAACTCAATGAAGATAAAGCTCCTTTCGATATTAAAAATTATGGAAATACAGGACCTACGACTGTACCTTTGGTTATAACGGATTATGCACATAAAGGTCTAGAGGTCGATACTACAAAATGGAAAAAAGTAGTGTTGGCAGCTTACGGTGTTGGCTTATCGTGGGGGAGTATTGCATGCGATTTATCAAAAACCAACATTTATAGACCCATTAATCAAGACTTAAGATAAATATAATTATGAATGCTTTTATATTTCCCGGACAAGGTTGCCAAAAAGAAGGAATGGGAAAAGAATTATATGATAATTTTCCTAAGGCAAAAGAAATTTTTGAGTTAGCTAATGAATTTTTGGGGAGAAGAATTACTGATGTTATGTTTTATGGAACAGAGCAACAGTTAATGGAAACTCAAAATACGCAGCCTGTAGTTTTTTTGTATGAAGTTGCTTTGGCTTTATCTCAAGATCATATATTCCCAGATGTTGTAGCAGGGCATTCTTTGGGTGAATTTGCTGCTTTAGTAGTGAACGGTACTATTAGTTTTGAGGATGGATTGAGTTTGGTGTTACATAGAGCATTAATAGCTCAGAAAACATGTGAGAATACTAATACTGCTATGGGGGCGGTAATAGGACTTTCTGATGAATACGTAGCGAGAAGAATAAAAGAAATTTGGGATGAGACGGGGGAACCTATTTATTTTGCAAATTACAATGGACCCGGTCAGGTCGTTATTTCAGGCTCTAAAAAAGGAATAAGACAAGCCTGTAAAGCATTCATGAAAGAAGGGGCGAAAAAAGCTGTACCATTAATGATTGGTGGCAGTTTTCATACGCCCTATATGGAAGAAGCTCGTTTAGAACTAAAAAAGCATATTGATGAGACTATTTTCAATTCGCCAGTAATTCCTGTTTGTCAATGTGTTGATGGAAAATTAAATTTAGATCCGGAAAAAATTAAAAATAATCTTATTGAGCATATAACTCATCCAGTCTTATGGACTCACATGGTTCACAATATGGTGAGTAGTGGAGTGGATAAGTTTTATGAAGTTGGTCCAGATGATACTTTGCAAAAAATAGTAACTCGCATGTATCCTGAAAAAAAGATAACTACAATTTGGTCAATACCTATATATAAACAATATAACCCATTAAATAATATTTGAATATGATTACTTTAAATGAATTTGTAGCAAAATTTGCTTCTGAGTTTGATGAAACTCCCGTAGAGAAATTTACTCCTAGTACAGTTTATAAAGAATTGGATGAGTGGGGGTCATTGACTGCTCTTTCTATTATTTCAATGATTGATGAAGAGTTTGATAAGTTTTTGACTGGAGCTGATTTGCGCTCTGTATCTACGATAGAAGAATTGTATGGTTTAATACAAACTAAATAATATGATAATGGATATACAATATTTTGTTGAAAAGTTTGCTGAACAATTTGACGAGACGGATATTGACTGTTTTAGTCCAAAAACAGTTTTTAAAGAACTTGATGAATGGTCTTCTCTAATAGCATTGACTCTTATTGCCATGATTGACGAAGAGTATGATGTTACTCTGAAAGGAGAGGATATCCGTGACGCTACTACAATCGAAGACTTGTTTACTATAATTGGGAAAATTAAAAATTGAATGTGCTATAATCCATATACGCTTGATAATAAAGTGGTTCTTGTCACGGGAGCTGCTGGTGGCATTGGACGACAAACAGCCATTGATTGTTCTAAAATGGGAGCAAGTCTTGTTTTGACTGATATAAATGAGAGTGGGCTGCAAGAGACGCATAATCTTTTGGATTATTCTCAGGGACAGTCACATGCATACTATAAAGCAGATCTTACAAATGAAACTGAAATTATACAATTAGTTGATATTCTCCCTGTCTTGGACGGATTAGTTTGTAACGCAGGGGTGATGAAATTAACGCTAACACAGTTTCTAACTTTAGAAGAGATAGAGCGTGTGCATAAGATAAACTTAATTGCTCCGATGTTATTGACGAAATATTTGATTAAAAAGAAAAAAGTAAAAAAAGGGACTTCACTTGTTTTTTTAGCTTCTGCTGCTGGAGTATTTCGTGTGTCTATTGCAAATGGAATATATGCAACGACCAAATGCGGTATTGATGCTTTTATGAGAACAGTTGCTTTGGAATTAGGTCCGAAAGGAATTAGGGCTAATAGTGTTAATCCTGGTGTAGTTGAAACGAAACTTATTAATAATGGACAGTTTACAGAGGAGCAGCGTCAAGCGGAATTGAAAAACTATCCATTGAGGAGGTATGGTACTCCATTGGATATTGCTTATGCTGTTGTCTATTTGTTGTCGGATGCTTCTTCTTGGGTGACTGGTACTGCGTTGAAAATAGACGGTGGAATGACACTTAGTTAATTATGTATATGCAAAACTCATTATTGAAACAAAAAGTTTGTATTATTACCGGTGCCGCGCAAGGTATCGGTAAATCTATAGCTGAACGTTTTGCTTCCGATGGTGCAATAGTTTATGCTTGTGACCGTGCTGAAAGAGTTATGGATGAATGGGCGAAGGCTTGCTCAGAAGATAATAATACCCGTGTGCTTCCTTTATATTTTGATGTGACGGATGCTACAGCTGTAAAATCAGCCTTTATGTCCGTATTCAAACAAGAAGGTCG
>JAEWZA010000024.1 GCA_023395575.1 Bacillota bacterium | reverse complement strand
TACTTATATACTACCACACTGGAGTGAAATATATATGTTGAAACGGTTAAATATGTAGTAAAATCAATGGTTGCAGCATTCTGCAATCGACTAAGAAGAATTATACAAAGGAGGGCAAAAGTCTGTGCTGATATTTTCGGTATTCTTATTTAAAAATGGAATGTAGGCACGGATAATATTATGATAAAAGTTGGTATACCAAGGGGTCTTTATTATTATAAGTACTCTAAACTTTGGGAAACATTTTTTACAGAATTAGGAGCAGAGGTAATTCTGTCTGATAAAACAAACAAAAATATATTGACTGACGGAGCAAATACATGTATATCCGAGGCGTGTCTACCTATAAAGATTTATTTCGGGCATGTAATGAATTTAGTGGGTAAGGTTGATATTATTTTCATGCCAAGATTTACTAGCATTTCAAGAAAGCAATATATTTGTCCTGAAATTTGCGGAGTATCAGATATGATTAAAAACTCAATAAAGTCGTTGCCCAAAATAATTGATACAGAAATCAACCTACGAGAATCAAATAAAAACTCATGGCTGGCAGCCCTTCGCATAGGTGAATTTATTACTTTTGATAGACGGAAAATTAAAAATGCTTACAAAAAAGCAGTTGAAGCTTATCAATGTGAAAGACAAATATTAAAATCTGGTGTTTTAACTGACGAATTTCTGAAAGACAACGTAGCTTTTAGAATGATTCAAAAAAGAAGTACAAAATTTACTGTAGCAGTTATTGGACACTGCTATACAGTCTATGATAGCTATATAAATATGGAACTTATAAAAAAGCTAAGAGGCTACGGAGTTGGGGTAGTTACATTGGATATGCTTGATTACTATGAGTCAAAGTCGAGATGTAGGGAATTGGATAAAATGCTCTTTTGGGACTATGGTACAAGAGCATATGGAGGGGTATCTCAATTGATTGAAAGTGGGCAAGTAGATGGAATATTGGCACTTACATCTTTTGGCTGTGGAGTAGATAGCTTTGTTGATGAGTTGGTCGAAAAAAAAGTTAGAATGGAAAGCGACATTCCATTTATGAAGCTAGTGCTGGATGAACATTCAGCCGAGGCAGGCTTTTGCACAAGACTTGAGGCTTTTGTTGACATGATTATTAGGAGGAAACCGCATGATCTTTACATTTCCACATCTAGGTAATACATATGTTGTAGCTAAAGCATTTCTGGATGATTTTAATGCTCAATATATTATACCGCCTTTTAATACTAATAAAACATTAGAAATAGGTTCAAAGTATTGCTCAGAAGCTAATTGTCTTCCTTTTAAATTATTTGTTGGAAATATGCTTCAAGCATCGGAGCTAGGAGCAGATGCCATGCTTATTACAGGCGGCTGTGGTCCATGTAAGCTGGGCTATTTTGGGGAAATGCTCAAAAAAACTGCTGATGATATTGGAATAAATATGGAAATAATTACTTTGGAGGTTCCTGACCAAGGATTAAAGGAACTGGCAGCAAGAGTCAGAAAAATTAGCGGGAACTCCAGTCTTGTTAATGTTGCAAAGGTTGCTAATTCAGCTAAGAATGTTGCTGTCAAAATAGATAATATGGAAAGGCTTATGAGGATAAAAAGAGCTAGAGAGCTTAAAAAAGGAAGCGTTGATGTTATTTGCAGAACTTTTAAAAATGATATTATGAAGATTAAAGGTTCAAAGAGTATATTAGAGCATATAAAGCTAACCGAGAATAAGCTGGAAGATGTAAAGTTAAACTTAGATGCAAACTCATTGAAAATAGCCGTAGTTGGAGAAATATATACAACAATTGAACCTTATGCTAATTTTGAATTGGAGAGAATTCTCGGGAATATGGGTATTGAGGTTGAAAGAAAAGTAACAGTAAGTGATTGGATTTTGAATGATATGATACGAAAAGGTCTTCATCTTCCAAGGGATTCAGGTTATGTAAGAGCTTCAAAAGCATATCTTGGAAGGATGGTGGGGGGACATACTCAGCATACAATAGGGAACAGTGTTATACATGCACAAGCTGGCTATGATGGAATAATACATTTATATCCCTTGGGGTGTATGCCTGAAATAGTTTCACAAGCAATACTTCCAGCGATAGAGGAGGATCATCAAATCCCAATTATGACTATTATAAGAGATGAAATGACAGGAGAAGCTGGTTTTGTAACAAGATTAGAGGCATTCGTTGATTTGTTAAAAAAAAGAAGAGGAGAAAATATAGATGGGCAAAGTAAACTGTTATATGGGTATTGATGTTGGTTCAGTCAGCACAAATATAACACTGATTGATGAACAGGATAATGTAGTTGAGAAGCTTTATATGAGGACAGAGGGGCAGCCAATTGAGTCAATAAGAGCTGGGCTTAAGGACATTTATAAAAGAATGGGTATGTATGTTTCCATATGCGGAGTTGGAACAACAGGCAGCGGAAGGCAGTTAGCTGCGGCAATTATCGGTGCAGATGTAGTAAAGAATGAAATTACCGCTCATGCAATAGCTTCACAAAAGGTTATACCTGATGTAAGAACAATTATTGAAATTGGAGGTCAGGATTCCAAAATTATTTTGCTGAAAAACAAAATAGTATATGATTTCGCCATGAATACAGTCTGTGCTGCAGGTACAGGTTCATTTCTTGATAGACAAGCCTCACGAATAGGTATATCTATAGAAGATTTTGGTCATTATGCATTAAAATCTCAAATACCTGTTCGAATTGCAGGAAGATGTGCTGTTTTTGCAGAAAGTGATATGATACATAAACAGCAAATGGGATATTTGAGAGAGGATATTATCAGAGGACTGTGTGATGCTTTAGTTAGAAACTATCTGGCTAATTTGGCTAACGGTAAAAAACTGGAGGCACCAATAGTATTTCAGGGTGGTGTGGCAGCTAATATTGGTATTGTAAAGGCATTTGAGAAAGCTTTAGGGCTTGAAATAATTATCCCAAAGCATTTTGATGTCATGGGTGCATACGGAGTAGCATTACTGGCAAAAGAACAGATGCAGTACAGAGCAGGTAAATCAAAGTTTAACGGCTTTGATAAATTAAATGGGGATTATACAGCAGTAAGTAGGGAATGTTCAGGATGTTCTAATTGCTGTGAGATAGTTCAAATTTCATTAAATAATAGTCCTGTTGTATGCTGGGGAGATAAGTGCGGTAAGTGGAGCGGACAGCAGGGCGATAATATATCGAAAAGTGAGGAATTCACTATTTAGAATACAAATCAAATATCGCTTAGTCTATTTATGCAGGAAGCTTACAATGGTTTTGTTGTATATAATTGTATGAAGTAGTATTGGTGTCTACCAACTAATTCATACAATTTTTTTTACCAACCTTCCATTATTAGTAAAAGCATTTTTTGCTATAAAATAGCTGATGAAAGCATATAGAGACTATTGAAATGTAAACTATTCAAGCAATAGTGAAAAATGATGTTTTAAAAGTAAAACATAATATGTAAATAAGTAAATTATATACAAATCACAGAAAGCAATATATCTACAATTATGGAATTATACTGTATACTTGATGATAGAGTTATAAAACATTAAAAAGTATAATTGAGCATAAAAATAAGAAACACAGCTATAAAGTTTATATAAATTCAATGTATTTCTATTGACCATAAGTAACGTAATTGATAGCAAATTCAAAAAACTCTCCAAATGAGTAATAATCAGTGATTGCCTATGTTTTCATATATTTCTTCCAAAATTGTGCTGTTTTTGCATTGTTAAGTAGGGTGTAAAGGTACATATTAAGTCAATTATATTTTAAAGCTTTGACTTCAGAGCACATGCAAAATGCATTTGTTTTGAAGACTTTAGGGGCTTGGTTTTTAGTGCTGAAATTAAGGGGATTCCAGCCGAATTGACTTTGGGTACTTTACAATAGATAAATTAAATTTTTAAGGGGGAAAAACTATGTTCATGAAGTCTGTAAGTTTAAGAAGAAGCGTCTCGTATTTACTGTGTTTCTCAATCTTAGCCTGTGTTATTTCCATAACCGGTGCTATTGCTGTTCCTGGTGGAGCTCAGGCAGCTGCTGTTGTTTATGGAGATCTAAATGGTGATGGGGCAGTGGATGCTCTAGACAATGCACTAATGAAACAAAATTTACTTGGAACCACCACATTTACAAGTGAACAAAAAACCGCAGGTGATGTTGATGCAAGTGGCTCAATAGATGCTCTTGACTTTGCTCTTATGAAGCAATTTTTGCTAAAGATTATCGACAAATTCCCTGCTGATAAAGGTGAAGGTGAATACGTTCATCCAATAGTCATTCCTTCATTCTCTCAATTAAAAGCAAATACTAAGCTTCCAGACCCTTTTATGTTCTATAATGGTGACGAAGTTACAACAAAAGCGCAATGGAAAGCTCGCCAGAAGGAAATTAGCGCACTTGCTCAGGCATTTATTTATGGCACAAAACCAGAGGCACCAGATAGTGTTAAGGGCTCATTCAGCAATAATAAAATAACTGTAACAGTTACTGATAATGGTAAATCAATTTCATTTACTTGCTCAATACAGTATCCAACTAAGGGGACCGCACCTTATCCAGCAATCATAGGTATTGGTATGAATACACTTAATACATCAAATATATTGAACCAGGGTGTAGCGCTGATTACCTTCCCTTGTGATGAGTTAGGTGCACAGTCAGGTGCTAGTTCAAGAGGAACTGGTAAGTTCTATGACTTGTATGGCAAAAATCATTCTGCAGGTTCATTGATGGCTTGGGCATGGGGAGTTGACCGTTTAATAGATGCATTGGAAACAACTTCTGAAGCTAAAATCAATGCAGCTAAGCTTGGTGTAACTGGTGGTTCACGTTACGGTAAGGGTGCTCTTGCATGTGGTGCTTTTAATGAGAGAATCCAGTTAACTATTCCTCAGGAATCAGGCTCTGGTGGAGCTGCTAGCTGGAGAGTTTCTGACTGGCAGAAATCAAGAGGACAGAATGTTCAGACTGCTGCACAAATTGTAACAGAAAACCCATGGCAGGGAAGTGCATTCTCACAATTCGGAAATGCAGTAACCAAGCTACCAGTTGACCAGCATTTGGTAGCAGGCCTTTGTGCTCCTCGTGGTCTATTGATAATAGAAAATACATCAATGGAATGGTTAGGAAACGTTAGCTGCTTTGCTACAGGAAAAACAACAAATATGATATATGAAGCACTTGGGGTACCAAGCAATATGGGTTATTCTTCAGTGGGGCATCCTGACCATTGTGTACTTCCATCTTCTCAGTTCGCTGAAGTAGAAGCTTTTATAAAGAAGTTCTTATTAGGTGACAGCTCTGCTAATACAACTTACATGAAACAAGATGGTGGTATTACATTTGACAAAAATTTGTGGGTTGATTGGGATATTCCAGTATTGAAATAATCACAAATAAAAAGACCCCTAATATTCCAAGCCCCATTATGTGATTAAAGAAATATAAATTACTATAAGCAAAAAGCCACCTTTTCACCAATTAGAGTAATTACTAATTGATGATAAGGTGGCTATCCTTTAGAACTAAATAAAATACTGAGTAATTAGTTTAATTAGTTAGTTGCGATAAAATTACTCAACCCAACGAATTAAGCCAGTGTCAAATCTATTGATAAGATTAGGATTCTTTGGAGTAGCTCTAAAGGTATATGCATATTCTCCACCATCTTCTATTTTTAGGTTTAAAGAATACTTATATGAGCCATCCTCAGTTTTTCCATCTAACTTCATTTCTATAGATTGGGCATTTATTATCATACCGTTGCATAAAGAACCATAGTATACCTCAACCATAACATTTGATGGATCTATAGTACCAAGCTTTGCATAAGCAGTCAGTTGTATTTCATGTCCTGAATCGGATTTATAATCCTTCAGATTGTTCATGGATTTTTCAGAAAATAGCTGAACCTGATGCCAATTAGCTTTCATATGCTGTTCAAAGGCTGAAAGCTGTTTTGCTAGGCTATAGTTATCTGTACTTACCATTGCTGAACCATTAATTGCAGGTAGATACATTCTTTCTGTATATTCCTTAACCATTCTATCAGTACTATAGTTCCAAGTCAGAGTTTTAATGGAGTTCTTCATCATGCGAACCCATTCTGTTGGAATACCCTTTTCATTAACATTGTAGTATAAAGGTATTATCTTGTTTTCCAAAGTATCATAGATTGATTCGCTGTCAATATTATCTTGAGAGAACTCATTGTCGAATTCAGTTTCATCACCGATAACCCAACCGTTTTCTCCGTCATAGCCTTCACACCACCAACCATCTAAAATACTAAAGTTTATGATACCATTTATACAAACCTTTTGACCACTAGTTCCGCTGGCTTCAAGAGGCCTTCTAGGATTGTTCATCCATACATCAACGCCTTGAACCAAATTTCTTGCAACAGTCATATTATAGTTTTCAAGCAAAATAACTTTTCCGTAGAAACCTTCTTGCTTTGCAATATCATTAATGTTTTTAATAACATCATGTGCAGGGCCATCAGCAGGATGTGCTTTACCAGCAAAAATAATCTGCATTGGTTTTTCTGTGTTATTCAGAATTTTTTGAATTCTAGCTAAATTTCTGAAAATTAGATTTGCACGTTTATAAGTGGCAAATCTTCTTGCAAAACCAATGGTAAGTGCATTCGGATCAAGGAAATTATCCACTTGTCTTACAGCTTCCATAGATTCACCGTTTGCTAGTTTTTGCTGCTTAAGCTTTGACCTGACATACTTAATTAGCTTTAATTTTAATTCTTTATGAGTTTCCCATAGTTCTTCGTCCGGAATATTATCAATACCTTCAAAAGTAGAGCCTTCGTATATTTTAGTTTTCCAGTCACTGACAAGATATTTGTCGTAAAGTGCTTTTATTTTAGGTGATATCCACGTTAATGTGTGAATACCATTAGTTACATGTGTAATTGGAATATCATTTTTTGGTACTCCAGGCCATACATCACTAAATATATCTCTTGAAACCGCTCCATGAAGCTCACTTACTCCATTTTTCCTACCTGCGAGAGTAAGTGCAAGTACGGTCATATTGAAGTTTTGATCTTCTGACTTTTTAAGTCCAAGTTCCAAGAAATCATATCGACTTAACCCTAATTGTCCCCAGAAATCTCCGAAGTATTTATCCATCATATAAAGAGGGAATACATCATTACCTGCTGGAACTGGAGTATGAGTAGTAAATATGGCTGAATTTTCAACGATTTTCTTAGCTTCACTAAAGTTAATATGTTTTTCATTAATAAGCTTTCTAATGAGTTCTAAGCCCATAAATGAGGAATGACCCTCGTTCATATGGAATACTGATGCTTTAATGCCCAATGCATCCAATACCCTTATACCACCGATTCCAAGGAAGATTTCCTGTTGAATTCTAGTTTCCTGATCACCACCATATAATCTTGCGGTGAGAGCTCTATCATTATTAGAATTTTGTGGGACATCAGTATCCATCAGGAATAAATTAATTCTGCCTATCTGAACCTTCCAGACTTGTGCATACACTGTTCTACCGGCAAATGTAATGTTAATCTGCACTTGCTCACCATTTGGGTTTAAGGCTGGTAGAATTGGCAATTGGGATACATTCAAGTCAGTAAAGCAAGTTTGCTGCCAGCCATCTGAATTTATTCTCTGACTGAAGTAGCCCTGCTTGTAGAATAGACCTATTGCCGTGAAGGGTATACCAAGATCGCTTGCGGCTTTACAATGATCTCCTGAAAGTACACCTAATCCTCCTGAATAAATAGGCAATACTTCGTTTAATCCATATTCTGCAGAAAAATATGCAATCATCTTATCTGTATTTTGCGGATAAGTTCTAGTAAACCATGTGTTCTTTTCAGACATGTAGTTGTCAAATGTACTTACTACATTTTCTAGCCTTTTCATAAAATCTGCATCATTAAGTTTTGATTGGAGCTTTTTTTGACTTACTTCTTGTAAGAAACGTACTGGATTTCTACCTAATTTTTTCCATAAGTCTAAATCAATTTCTCTATAGAGATCAATGGCTTCAGGATTCCATGACCACCATAAGTTATAAGCAATATCATTAAGTCTTTTAAATTCTTCTGGTAATGCTGAAATTACATTAATTTTACCGACTAAATACATATGCATTCTCCTATCTTTCATTTGATTTTTAATAAAGCATTATAACGAAACAAGAATATGTCCCCCACTTCTAAAAGTAGCGGGTGTCGCTTTGGTTTTCAAGCAGTGAGAATATATCTCGCTTCGCTTACATACCGCTGATGTAATGAAATTTCTCTACAATAGAAAAATTTCATTTTGAATCTAGGCATTATAACAAAGTATGCATGTCAAATAAAATACACGATTTAATTGTTATAATATCATATTAGAGCGATTATTGGTAGTATTTACAACGAATTTAATTTTAAGTAAATTTATAGTTAATATTATATGACAAAACTGGAAAAAAATACTGTGTTAAATTTATAAACTTTATAAATAAAATATGATGTTTTGTTATATAAATAATAATACTATGATTAAACGATATTTTTTATACGGTATTATTGGCTGGAGCATGGAGATAGTTTGGACGGGCTTATATTCTCTAATTAATGGCGATATGGCTTTAGAAGCTTATACCAGCCTCTGGATGTTATTTATATATGGAAGTGCTGTATTCCTAGAACCCTTACATGACTTAATCCATAATTGGAATGTCATATTAAGAGGTGTTATTTGGGTTATAATAATTTGGGGTATAGAATACTCAACAGGAAAGCTATTGCTTGAACTGCTGAATGTATATCCCTGGCAGTACTTTGGCAAATTTGCTGTTGAAGGTCTTGTAAGGCTGGATTATGCTCCGGCTTGGTTTGTGGCGGGTTTACTATTTGAGCGGGTACATGTCACTTTCGACAGATTGAAGATAACTTAACGCGTTGTACTGATTATTTTATAGATCTTTGCAGAGCAAAATTATAATATTGGCTTACTGGTACTCCCGTACAAACTTA
>JAEWZA010000023.1 GCA_023395575.1 Bacillota bacterium | reverse complement strand
CCGATTCAGAAGACTCCCTCTATGACAGAAGAAGAATTTAAGAAATATGAGGAAGAGCAGAAAATAAATGAGTATAATCAAAAAATGAACTACAAAAACCAATTAACAAATAGCAAAAAAAATGTAGCAAAGTCTATTGCTGTTGTAATAGTTGCATTACCCACCTTTGCTTACCACTGGAGAAAGATAGAGAAGGAAAAAAAGGAACAAACTATAAAAGAAGAATAAAAACTAAATTTTGATATACTAAATACTGAGTATTTAATCGAAGAAAAATTTGAATATAGTTGATATTATTCTTTTAACAATATTTTTACTATGTTTATTATATCTTCGTCTATTACGCGATAGCAAATTTCAAGTCCATTGCGTTCTCCATCAATAATTCCAGCTGCTTTAAGCTTGGAAAGGTGTTGGGATACTGTGGACTGAGGAAGATTCATACACTCTTGAATTTTTGTAACATTACATGAACCTTCGATTAGTCCATTCACAATACATAGTCTTTGTGGGTGGGCTAAGGCTTTAAGCTTTTCGGCTTTTTTTTCAAACGTTTTTATATTTATCAAAAATATACCTCCATTATTAATAGAACATTATATTTCATTGAGAAAATTTTTATATTAATATATCAAAATAATAAGATATATCAATTTGATTGTCAATGGTTATGCTAAATCATATATTTATAATATCTCGTTGTGTAAATTATTTTATAAACTTTGCAGGGTAAAATCATAGTACTGGATAACTGATACTTCCGTACAAACTTATCTAAATGGATTACTCACAAGATATTTGTTGAATTAGTACTGGTTCATCATAGTTAATTATACCGCTTTAGTGAATAAAATAATAATTTATATTTATACTAAATATAAGTTGACTATATTTTTATAGGCAAACAATAAATTATTTTGGAGTGATAATAATGGGAAAAAATAAAAAAAATAGAAACACAAAAAGCAAACAGCAGGATGGAGCCTTCCCATCAAAGAATATAAAACATGACCCACAGGCAGAAAGTGCTAGAGCGGTGTTTGGAAAAGAGACAGAAAAAACAGATTAATAGCTATAATTAAAACTAAATTATTAATTATTAAACTCAGTTCATCATTGATAAACAATTACAGATTTTTAGTTGGAAAACAGAGTCATTTAGATTAATGGATTGTAAGATGTATAGACAGAGGGCTTTTGTAACTCTGTCTTTTGCTATAGGGTATAAAAACTGAGAATTCACAAATAAGTCAAAGAACGACAAAATATTATTTAAAAAGATAAAAAAATCGATTTTGCTGGACTTATTTTTTTTATTGTGATAAAATTAAATTGTTAAATAAATAACGATGATTGTTATTTTTTTATCTATTAGTTTATTTAAATATGTGAATGCTATAATTTGTAAAGCTGAGATTAACTAAAACTTCAACTTTCGCAGCTAATTCTCTCTCATTGATAGACTTTATGTGCGAAAGTCAATTAAAACATTTTATGTAGCTTTTTAATTTAGCTTAGAAATTGTAGCTGTTACCAATTATAATCATTATCTGTGCTCAGATAGAATAGGAGGCTTATTATGAACTCAAAGAATTTATTTGATTTAAAGGGTAAAGTGGCTGTAGTAACTGGAGCTTCATCAGGACTAGGTGTCCAGATGGCTAAAGCATTAGCGGGTCAAGGTGCTGATATTGCAATACTAGCCAGACGTAAGGAAAAATTGGATAAAGTAGCAGATGAAATAAGAGAATTAGGTGTTAAGTGTTTATCAATTCAATGTGATGTTACAGATACAGCGTCAATTATAGCAGCAGTTGCAGCTGTAAAAGCTGAATATGGTAAAGCAGATATATTAATTAACAATGCAGGCTCCGGTGGTGTAGGCCCAGCTGAACAAACTACTGATGATGATTGGAATCATACAATTTCAGTTGATTTGAACGGTGTATTTAAGATGGCTCGTGAGTTTGGTAAACTGATGATTGAAAATAAGTATGGGCGTATTATTAACATATCATCCATGTATGGTATTGTTGGAAATATGGCATTACCTACTGCCGCATATCATGCGGCTAAGGGAGGTGTAGTGAATTTAACTAGAGCATTAGCAGCGGAATGGGCTAAGCATAATATAACTGTAAATTGTATATGTCCAGGATATTTTGCTACTGAGCTAACTGTTGATACTTTAAATACAGAGTCCTTCACAAATTATATGAAGGCGAGTGTTCCTGTTGGAAGATACGGAAATGAAGGAGAATTAGATACTGCTACTCTATTTTTAGCATCAGAAAACTCTGCCTACGTAACAGGTGTAATTCTTCCTATTGATGGCGGATATACATGTGTTTAAAGAGTTACATTTTAGATTATCACTAAATGCTAGGATACTAATTAACATATTATACCAAATATCAACGATTTAAGCGTATAGTATATAGAAGAAGGCAAGTGCTGTGCGTAAATATGTTAATAATTTCAATTAAAAAGAGGTTAACAGTCTATAAATCTGTAACCTCTTTTGTTGTGCGCCCAATATGGGCGCTTTCTATAATTATACTAATTATTTACTCAACTTTCCATTGATAAGTTTAAATACCTACAACTCAACTGGGAAATTTGAGTTACTAACATACTTTATTAATGCAATTTCTTCATTACCATTTGCGAATATCAGTCAGCTTTAACTTTCCTGAGCTATCAGCTTTTAAGGTATAACACCAGCTATATTTATTATTGACATAGTTTTTTCCAGAGTATTTAATTGCGATTTCTTCTAAAACATATGCTCTGTATTGTTTGTTTTCGTAGTCGTAATCAATTGCATAAATCTCATATTTAGTGAGCTTTTCCTTTGTGTTTTTATTATAAAGGTAGGGAACTAGCTTCTTTTGTGAGTTGTACAAGTTGCTCCCTTTTAGCAGACAGCCTTCTACTTTTGAAAAATTGTTGCTGTTTATAGCTTCAATCAGATTTTTTTCATAGAAATCCATAACACTTTCTATAGATTTAACAGTATCAGCATTAATACCATAAGATATTACGTTTATTTTCTTTGTTAATATTTTTTTATCGAAGGAATTCCAAAAGGCCCCCTTTGTGTCAATGATACTTGTTAATTGTCCATATGGAATTTCAAATTCAATGAAGCCGGCTGCATAGCTAGAAATTTCATAAGGATAATAATATACTTTTAAAGAGTCTTTTCCTAAAATAAACGGCTGGTCTGCTGAAACATCTACCTTATCAACAAAGTAGCTAAATTCTCCAGATATATCCCCAATTCTTTTATTTAAGGCAAATTTGTTATTTACAATAGAAGAAAGCTTCTCTGAATACTTGCTAGTAGCCTTAAACAAATCCTTCAGTTGGTAAAATACTCCAGTGTTGGTGTCGATATATAAATATTCTTTTGAAGGCATACCGTGGGCAGCACCAATAGGATACCAATAACCTGACTTTTCTATAATAAGCAAATCTTTATTTTTTTCAAGGGTATACTTTATAGAAATATCTTCATAGTATTCTTCATTATCATTGGTGTTGCTCTTTATTTCAACTGGATTACCCTCATAGCCATCAAGGAAGAATTTCTTTAGCCTTGCATTAACGTTTTCCTGAATGGAATTATCTTTCATACCTTTTAATTCAGGATACTGAATATAAGTAAGATAGTCTCTTCTGTACTTGAGCTTATTGACACTTATGTTATTGCTAAGCAGTACTGTATCATTTTTTTGCCATATGATATTACCAATCTTGTCAAAATATATTAAACCACCATCAACCTCGGCTTTAATGATATCTCCGATAAATTCCATATGACCAATTCCTTTAAGTTGTGGAAGCTTCTCAACAATATTTCCTTTTCTATCAATGAAAAGGGTAGTGGTATTCTTGTTTGCAATTGCATATTCACCGTCAAACTCTGAAATACTGTTGAACTGGTAGTCAGTTAGTAGCTCGCCTTTAATATTCATTAGCGCTTTAGGTGCATAGTAATTACTAAACAAGTCAAAGTTTTTTGCAACAGCATATAAACCCTGTCCAAGATATGTAATTTCTGAATACTCAGGCTTTACAACATATTCACCTTTTTTATTAATTAGGCCATAGCGCTGTCCATATTCTCCGTGAGCTATACTTGCTACTGCATACCCGTCCTTGAAGGGTTCTGCTGATTTAAATTGTGGTTTTATAGCAACAGTCCCGTTGAATAGCTTATATCCAGACTTGTTACTTTTTTCATCGGAATATAAAGTAAGTCCCTCAGATGAACTATAATAATTATAGCTCTTTAGAGTTTCGAGAACCTTACCTTTTTTATCTATAACAGTATATTTACCAGCACTTACCTGAACTATAGCCTTTCCATTTTTAAAGGGTTCCACACTATAATATTTTGCTGGTAAAACTATTTTGCCTTTCAAATCCATAAAGCCATAGCATTTTTTTGACGAATCATAAAAGCTTAATAGGTCTTCTGAAAAATTATCAAGAGGATATTTACTCTGTAAAATAACTTTACCTGTTTCATCAACAACAACTGAGGATGCTTTATCAGTTACTATTATAGCTAAACCATTTATAAATACAGGTGTATATGAGGTAAATGGTCCTGATACCACCTTACCTGATTTGTTAATAAAATATACATCCCCGTAATCAAATTCAGAATTAGTATTGTTTTTGACAATAGCTATACCTTTGTCATTGAACTCTGCAGCAAAGTCATATGTAGGCTTAATTACAAATAGTCCGGTTTGATTTATATAACCCCACTTATCCCCAGTATTGGTTGCTTCCACAGCTGGCAGGAGCGTTACTTCTTCCACTTCCGCTCCTGCATTAATATTAGAACTTGTAAAAAATATAACTAACAACAATAAATAGGTAATAATTTTTTTCATAAGTGCAGCTCTCCTTTATATACTTGATTCAATTTCTGTACCGATAGTTTTCGATAGATTATTTGTGAGCGAAAGTACATTACTTTATATATACAAGTATATATTAGATGAGAGAAAAAAGAGGTTACAATTTAGAAATACTTTTTTGCTTCCCATTATATCCAGCATCACCGTAAGGCTGAAGCTCTTCAAGCCACTTCTTTTCAAGCTGCTTTAATTCATAACGTTTGTCAAAGAAGCCATCTTCTTTTTCTTCTAGAACCTCCAATACTTCAAAGGAAAAGGCATCTTCACCGTAAAGATTCCAGTCCTCCTGCAATTGTTTGTTTCTGAAGCCATTACTTTGAAGCATCATTAGTGTACTTTTCATTGTTTTTAAATCTAAAGTGGAGCGGACCAGTATTTTTTGATTTTTTAGGTTTTTGATTTGGTATACTCCTGCTTCTATTTTAATTTCTTTATATTTCTGAATTAATTCTTTTCTATGATTCATTTCTCTTTCCTCCGCAATATTTGTAGAACTAATATTTGCAGTATCAACAGTAGACTCTTCTTCGAGCCAATATTGACTACAATCGGGCTTTCTACTCATAAATCCGTATTCAATTAAATACCTTCTTATAGTTGCAAAATCTGGATAAATGGCCTTTAATATTTCATTAACCTGCTTTTCTGTATAGATTTGCTTATGTTTAAAATGCTTAATTATCTGGCGCAATACAACCAGCTTGCTTTTTTCCTTCATATCAAAGGACTTAAGAGGACCTTCAGGACCTTGAGTAAAGTATTTTTTTATGATTTTTTCATTTTCATCCTCTGTAATTTTGTAGCGATCATCAACCATTGTGGCTGTTTTATGTGGTGCTATAAGTTCAGAGGCTTGTTTGTTGTTTTTTGTATTTTCTTTTAGAAGCTCCATTAGCACAAGAAAAATTTTAGCTTGGTGCTCTTTTTCTTTCAAAACAAAGCGATGATTTCTAATGGTAGAGCTGCTTCCAATACCTAAATCCTGCTGAATCTCATTATCAGATTTACCTTGATAAAATAGCTTTAATAGATTATTCTGATGCTCAGAGATACCTGTAATTTTCTTTTCTAAATTAATAAGATATTCAAATACTGAGTTATGAGCAGCTTCTATGTGAATACGCATATATTTTTCGGCTTCAAAAAAACAACCTTGTTCTTGATAAATGATACCTTTTTCAATTTTTTTACCACAAAGTAGACAAACATAGTGTTCAGCTTCTTCGATATAACCTTTTTTTATAGAAGCAATAGGGGCATTCCAAAATAATTCTGTGATTTTTGACATTGTACACACATCCTTTATTAGTTTGTTTTTGAAAAACAAAAATAGTTAATGTTTATTAATATACAAACATATTACTATAATGTCTATAAAATGTCAATGTGGATGTGAATAATTAAAAACCAACTAATAAGCTAAAATGTACTAGTTGGTTTTTTATTATTCAGTCTTTGACGATATAATATTCAGCACATACTTTGAACGCCCATAGACTAAGTTAATAAAATTAATAGGCTGAATAGTAACGTTGGTTTTATATTATTTTTAAAGTAATCATAATATTCTTGCGTGTAATCTAATTTAAAAACATCGTCAGTTTCATAAAAATACTCGTAAGCATTTAGATAAATAAGAGGTTCATATATTAATATAATTATAGGTTTAAACTTTAGTTTTATACTCTATAAGCTTAGACCACATATCTATTTCGTTTTCGAATAGTTCGCTTATTCGTTTTTCAACCTTTTCTATTTCTGAAAATTTCTTGCGCAAACAGTGGTTAAAGAAGATATTTTTTACTAACATCCACTTTTGTATCATTGCATCTGCAGATATAATAAGCTCATCAGAAAGTTCTTTGCTTATAATGCCGCTATCTCTTAGTTTTTCAAAGAATATAATATTTCCTTTCATTCTGTTGGATATTTTTCCGTATTCATATGCATAGTGGTGTACATTTGTAATTTCGGTAAGTGGACGTTCTTCGTCTAAAGTATGCTTTCTTTCTATAAAAAATTTTAATCTATGTATCAACCTTTCGGCATTTGCTTTAATGCTATCGAAATCTAAGACATAAGGCTTAAGCTCATTATTTTTAAATGTAATAATTCTATAATCTTCAAAGTCTTCTTTAAACTCTGAGTGGAAAGCCCGAATAAGACTTTGTGTGGGGATTTTGCGCAAGTCATAGTTTAGACTGACATCATCTTCAAAGGCATAAAATACATCTTCTTCCTCGTCAAATCCAATAATAAATGCAAAATGATTAGAGTGTATTCTGTTATAATATGCACAGTCCTTATTCCAGTAGAATAAATCAACATATAAGGTTATATACGGATTATTAATAATTATATTCTTTAGTTCCGGAAGAAAATTTTCTTTGTTGGAAAAATTATGTCTGTTAAAAACAAAAATGTTGTCTCCATAAAAATCATAATATTCTTTGGTGTAATCTAAGCGGAAAGGTTCCGTATGATACTCATAACTGTTCGAATAAACAAGTGGTACGTAGCTTGGGTATTCCTTTTGAAGAATTGATGTAAAC
>JAEWZA010000021.1 GCA_023395575.1 Bacillota bacterium | reverse complement strand
GTGTTGTACTTCATACAACGTGCCATCAATCTCAGCACGATATATTGGATTCGTGGTAGTGTCGATACCTTTTACTTCCATAACTCCGTTATCCATAGCTTTTAGAACTATTTCTTTCGCTTTTTTTAAGTCTTGATTAAACATATATTTCCTCCCTCTGCTAACATATAGTTAGCTATAAAATTATTTATTTAAAGTTTTAAGATACACATTATACAAATGTGAATCATGAATTGGTCTTTTCATGCTCTTTATAATTGTACCGTCCATTTTCCAGGAATAAAGAACAGTGCCTTTTCTAATATCGCCACTGTATACGGAAGAATTTTTTCTAATTTCAAATACTTCTCCATTTTTGCAAAGCCATTTATCTTCGCCAATAATTTTGATAATTTGAAGGCCTAATTTTTCACATTCATCGATCCACTTCTCATACTCTCTAATTCCTTTTCCCGCTGCTCTGTAATCGAATTTTTTTGATGTAGCCACATTAATTTCCTCCTTTGATGTCTTGAAGTGCTTCAAACAAAGTGAAAATTGAAATCTGTAGTCTATTTCTGGGTATCTACTTTTCATTTTTGTTTTAACTTATATATCAATTGTAATCCTGAATTCGGGAAATGTCAATATGTTTTTGGAATATTTATTCAAAAATATAGAATAATTACATTAAAAACAAAACAAAAAGAGCGACAGCCTAAGCTTCGCTCCTTTTGCCTCCAATCCAAACTCACTTCTAAATGTAAATATCATCTTTGGGATAATTATATTATACCATATTATGTAATATTCACAAGAATAATATTGTGTTATGATGTAATTAATGGTAAATTGCAGGTATAAAATAAATGATTGAAGGTGAGCAATATGGTATGCAAAAAGTGCGGTAGTGAAAATATTCAGGCAGTAGCCAATACGCAAGGAAAAATAAAGAAAAGAGGTTGTTTAATGACACTAGTACATATACTCTTAATAATATGCACTTGTGGACTGTGGATTATAATACCGTTGTTACGTGGTGGCTCAAAAGGCAAGATAAAAACAACAACAGATTTTGTTTGCCTTAATTGCGGATCTAAGCAATAATGAGGCAGCTCCTCTGTATCCAGGGGAGCTCATTTTTTATCTGTATCTGGCAGATATGTAATTAAATCATCTAATTTACATTCTAAAAATTTGCACATCTCGTCTAAATCACTAATATTAATTCGTTTTATATATTCGTGATAGTACGCGTTTATGGTTGCTCTTCTAATATTTGTTTTTTCGCTTAGTTCTTTCTGAGTTATTCTTTTTTCACCTAGCACTCGTGAAAGATTAATTTTTATCATTTATTTTATACCTCCTAATGGAGATATTTTAAACTATATCAAATGATAAAAGGAGTATATGAACTATAGGAGTACATTAAGGTATTTTAAAAGTAATTTCCAAATAAAATTAAATTAGTGTTACAAAGATATTTAATGATGCCTAAGTTACATAAATTAATTTACCTTATTAGGCAAACAATATAAAATTATACTAGATTATATCAAAATAGTACAAAAAGTGATTTTCCAATAAAAAAATGTAAAGTTGAAAATAAAAACAAGAATGTTAAAATATATTTAACATCATGTATAAGCAAAAACATTAAATAAATATATAGAAGGGGGTTGTTCATAGTTCAAATTATTATGAAGCAAAAATATATAATATTATTTGGAGGGTAATTAGTTATGAATGATATACCAAAGAGTGAAATCAAATTAAAATGGAACGAATATTCCAATGCTTACAATGAATTATCAGATATAATTGATAGTTTAGGCATAGACGTGATGTTGCTTAAGAAAGTTGTTGATACTTTTGAGATATATATGAATTCATGCCGTTCACTTTGCCCATCTGATTTTAAAAATCGTATTTAAATGTTTATTGCTTGTTTTAAAAGTTGAGTCATACGAAACTAATATACATAAAAACAACCCTGCATAAATTAAGGTATTGAAGCGTAATTAATATATGTTGAGTAAATAGAAACTCAACGCCCTTCTAAGGCGTGGGTCTGGGGTTCGAATCCCTATTGGCACGCCAAAAGCATTAGATAGCAAATATTTTGCTGTCTAGTGCTTTTTTGTTGCTAGAATAAGAAATGTTGGCATACCAATGTGCGTTGCTACTTAAGGCTCCATTAAGGCTCCATTATGAAGTTCTATAATGAATGTTGAGATAATGTGAAAAATTTCTATCTTTAAGAGTGTCACAAATTATTGGTAATTCTGAGTTTGAATATTTATATTAGAAAAATACCTACAAATAGGGTTCTATATTTTGGTTTTTTGAGCAGGGTGCAGAATATATAACATTTGTTTCACCGAAAATAGAGGTAGTTCTCCTGGCGGTGTCCTTAGGGGGCACCTTGTAAACAAAGAAAATTCGGCTTGCGCTGATGAACTGAGCAAAGCGAATTTTCTAGGTGGAGGTTAGTATCATGTTTTCTATTTGATATTAACAATAAAGCCTTTAATTCAGAGGTTTAATATTAATGCTTTTCAAATATTATAAATTAACTTTTGCACATTTAGATTCTATCGGTGTTAAAACTTATCAATGGTCTGTTACCCAAATAATATTGATAGGAACTAGAAAGTACTTTAATTTTCGTCTTATAAAGTCTACTACGCCTACAATCTTCAACTGCGAAGTTGAGCTATTAACTGTAAAAAGAAATGAATTTTATTGTATAGAAGTCACATGCAACAATATTACCAGTTTCTGCCTGCCTAATGGTTATATAATTTGCACCAACACTAATTAAATCCCCAAACTTATCTACTAAAGTCCCTGTTCCAATTAAAAATTCTACTCTTACTTTTTGCCCAATTTTTGTACGTAAGTAACCGTTCAAATATTCTGTACTTTCAAGTGTTATGGCTTGTGGTTCGGTGGTTGGCGTAATTGGTGTTAATTGGTTAAGTTCTGAAGCAGGTACTAATACTTCGGGAACAGGATTGTTTGGGTCAATACGTTCCTGGGGATAGCAGTCGGTGGTATTATAGTATGGAATAAAATAACTTTTCATAAATACTAAACTTCCTTTCTTATTCAATTTTTTATATGCTATTATCTTCAATATTCTTATGTTATAGAGGATATTATGCTATGTTTTGTAAGCTTTTTATCATTTTGTAAAGGATTAGCTAATATTTGGATAAATATAAAATATTTATTTTTGATTTATTAAGGATTATGTTTTTGCATACTTTTCAGTAGGTATATAAAAGCAGTGTTGATTGATTCTGGTTAAAATAATACCTGTACCACCAGGTGGAAAAAAAGTTGCGCATTTAGGACTGAAGGGGTTGTAGTACCAAAGTGAATTAGCGACAGCACCTAGAGTGTTACCCGCTAAGGCCCAATCAGCAATGTCATAATGTATTTGCTGAGGAGTCATATTATAAATATTTTGGGGATTATAAGCATTTGCTACTACTTCTTTGCAACATGTGAATTGATTAATTTGATATATTGCTTTTCTCACATTACCATGAAGCAATCTAAAAAATTCACCATATGGAACAGTGGTTCTGTTCATGACAACAGATGCCACTGCTCTCATACCGTCATCACCTTCTCCCTCTGCTTCGCATTGTATCAATCTTGCAAATAATTCTCTATCTGTATATGCCATTCTCAATCACCTTTTATGGAAAATTGAATAAAACCAAAGTGTATTATTCCTAATAGCAGTATATTAGATGCTAAATAATATTGTTACATTATTATAAAATTATGTTAATATGCTTAGACCTCATAAAAATCTATGTTGTTTTTGAAATTAATGCAAATCAGTCAATAGTAATTGACATTATAAACCTCTCAATAATACCACGTGTAAAATGGCTTGCAGCATTTTTGATAAAACGAGGGAAATTAATAGTTGCTTCTTCATCTGCTTTGTCGGATATTACGCGAAAAACAATAAAATCAACATTGTGTTCATAGCAAACCTGTGCGACAGCGGCTCCTTCCATTTCAATACACATTAAATTAGGGATTTCATTACACAGGCTTTGTACTTTTTGGTTATCTGCTACAAAAATGTCACCGCTTGTAATAGTACCTACCACAACATTTGGAGTTTTTATACTGAACTCATCCAAATCAGATTTAGAAACGTCAGTGCTCATACTCTCAGATATGTAATGAAGAGCAGATTGTTTGGCAAGTGCTATTATTTTTTCAGGAACCATAAAGGTATTTATTCCTAGCAAGGGTATTTCAAACTTCTTAAAACCCGGTAGAGCACTTGCATCCATGTCATGTTGCACTAACTTATCTGCAATAACAATATCGCCTATATTCAGGGATTTTTCTGCTCCTCCGGCCACTCCAGTGAAAAGAACTAAATCAACTTTAAAAATCTCAATTAGTGTAGTTACAGTTGAGGCGGCTGCAACCTTTCCACATCGGGAGAAGACTAATACCACATCTTTACCATATAACTCACCAATATAGAATTCTCTCATTCCAATTGTTTTTGTTTCTGAAACTTTCATACTTTCTGACAAGAGTTGTATTTCCTCTTGCATTGCACCAATAATACCAATTAACATTTTAACCTCCAACTCCTTATTTGGGCATAAATATATAGCAAAAATACTCAATGAATACTCACACTGCTGTTATTTTCCAGCATAATACCTTGTAAAGCTTTTAGAACTTATAGTAAAAAATAGGTCTAATAGACATTATTGTCTACAGACCTATTATAATACTAAATCTCATTATAAGCTATTGATATAATCTAATATTTTGGTGGCAATATAAATTTCATTTGTCATATATGATTAGCTTTGAAGTATTTCTCCATTCGTGCCGATAACAACTATACTCCAAGGAATCATTTTACCTGATTGCAGCAGAGCAGTTTTAACTGCGTTTACAATACCACCACAGCATGGGACTTCCATTCTCAAAATTTTAACACTATTTATATTATTATTTGAAAGTATTGCGGAAAGCTTCTGAGAGTAATCACCATCGTCGAGCTTAGGACAACCTATCAAAGTAATTCTGTTCTTCATAAAATCCTTATGAATATTTGCATAGGCATATGCGGTGCAATCTGCTGCAATTAGCAGGTCACAGTTGTCAAAGTAAGGGGCATTAACTGGCACTAGCTTTATTTGACAAGGCCATTGCTGTAGCTCTGAGGTGAGAGGCTGAGCCTGTGCCTGATCTCGTGTAACGTTTTCGGTAGTTTTTTTGAGGGACATTGCTCTTGAGCCAGGGCAACCGCTGTGTATTGGAGGATGCGCAGAGGCCTGATTTTGAGAATTGGCTTTCTTTTTCAAACTTTCCTTAACAAGTTCCTCATCATATGCTTCCGCCTCACGTTCTTCAATTGTAATAGCATTTGTGGGGCATTCTGGTAAGCAATCACCAAGGCCATCACAATAACTATCTGATATTAGTTTTGCTTTACCATTCTCAAGTATAAGAGCTCCCTCGTGGCAAGCATTAATACATAGTCCACAGCCATTACATTTCTCTTCATTTATATTGATTATTTTTCTTTTCATATTTACCTCCTTGTGAGCTTAAGCTCAAATAGATATTTTTACATAACATTGCAGGTTTGTCAGCTTTAGTTTTTATCCCTATACAGTGAAGTTCATTAATAATTGTGATTTGAATTAATTTAAATTTTTATGAGTTGCTCAAGCTAATCTATTGGTTAACTTATGAGCTTATTATAATACATGAATTAATATTAATTTGTAGCTGTAGATACAAATTATTAAGCTTATAATATAGCTAGTTGAATAGTTTAAATTTAATTAATAATGAAGCTTTCTCCAATGAAAAGTCTACCAGTTGGGGGGCATATCAAAAGTTTATTAGCAAAATAAATGCATGAAATAGTAAGAATTCAATTCTGCTACGATGTAGATGTAAATATTGACTATATAATATAAAAATGATATCATAATTATATCAGATGTATATAAAAATTATAATGGAGGGGTTATCTATGAAGGAAATAGCAAGAAAAACCAAGTCAGGTGGGTTAATGCTACTTATGTCATTTGTAATTTTATTACTAAGTGTCGGTGTTTTTGTATTAGGTATATTC
>JAEWZA010000472.1 GCA_023395575.1 Bacillota bacterium | reverse complement strand
ATTTAACATACTGTAATTAGAATAATAATATCAATAATAGATGTGAAAGCAAAATCAAAAATTATAACATAATATATAAAAATTTCCAAAATACCAATTAATATATCAAAAAAGTAAATAAATGGTTGACAAAAATTTCACTAATAGTTATAATAAAATCATTGTAAAAATAGTGAAACCCACAAGATAGGCTTCTTTGGTCGGACGACTATCTTGTGGGCATGAGGCAATGTTTTTTTATTGCCATATTTATTATACCAAAATATAGAAAAAAGTACATAAAATTATTCTAATATGAATATATTTGGGAGAATATGATGTTGGTAAACGATGAAAACAGAGTGATTATAATTAGACTTCTTAAACTACTGAAGACATATATAAAAAAAATCAGTGCTATTTTCATATGCATCGTTGCTTCAACAGGAATTAGTATGCTTTTTCCAATGCTAAGTAAGCAGATTATGGATAACGGATTACTTGTACAGGATTTTGGTGTTGTAATTAAATTTTCATTGATTATCTTAGCGATTGCTTTGCTGGAACAAGCCATTGGATTGCTTGAAACAAAATATTATTCCTATGTTAACTCTGTATTTCAGTATTCACTTACAAAAATGGCTTTTAAGCATCTTCAAAAACTCAGGCTGCAGTATTTTAATAATACAAATTTTTCTGAGATTATGAGCAATATTGGAATGGATGTTGGAAATATATCTAGAGTATGTGATAAAGGTACATTTATTATATTATCGCAAGTATTTAGGATTATTGGTGGCATGATAGGACTTCTGATAATTGACTGGAAACTTACTATTATTGTATTGCTTGTCGTCCCTGTAAGATACTTTACAGTAATGGTGCTGGCAAAAAAGCGAAAATTAATGGTTAATGATTTTATGGAATATAGTCGTGAGTATGCATCGTGGTATGGCGATACAATAAGCGGAATAAAAGAAATCAAGCTATGGGGAATAGACAGAATAAAAATAGGAGAGTTTATTAAAAAGCAAAGAAACATTGTAAAAATGAATATAAAAATCGCATTTATTGATAAATTTAATGAATGTTCAGAGAACATCGTATTTCAAGGTATTAATTGTGCATTGAGTATATTAGGGGCGTACATGGTATTTAGAAACGAACTTACAATAGGAGGGTTATTTGCTTTTCTAACATATAGTGTTTATGTTATAGGACCTATCTCAGCGATTTTAAATATCGGATACAACTTCTCAAATGTGGTTCCTTCTGCTAAACGTTTTTTTGATTTTCTTGATATGGAAACAGAGGATGATGTTATTGATAAAAACCTATTAAGATTGGATGGCAATGAAGTAGAAGGAAATGTCAAATTTGAGAATGTGAGCTTTTCATATAAGGATGGTCAAAAAATTCTTAATAATATTCATCTAAAAATAAATTATGGAGAAAAAATCGCAATTATCGGAGCAAACGGCTCTGGAAAGAGTACACTTATTAATCTGTTACTAAGATTTTATAAGCCACAGGAAGGAAAGATATTGATTGATGAAATTGATATAAATGACATAAGACTAAGGAATTATAGAGGCTTGATATCTGTGGTGAGTCAGGACGTATACCTTTTTAATACGACTATAGAAAAAAACATATCCATTGGCACAAAATTTAATGAGGCAACAATTAGAAAGGTTGCTATAAAAAGCGGTGCTTATGATTTTATAAAAGAGATGCCCTTAAAGTATAAAAGTGAAGTAGGAAGAAATGGTTCAAACCTTTCTGGTGGACAACGACAAAAAATAGCAATGGCGAGAGCTTTTGCAAGAAAATCAAAAATTCTTATACTTGATGAGGCTACTGCAAATTATGATATGGAATCAGAAGCATATGTAAATCAGTTGTTGGCCACTGAATTTAAAGATAGCACAGTCCTGGTGATAAGCCATAAGCCTGATATTTTATCTAAGGTGGATAAGATTTGGATGGTGGATGGTGGAACTGTTGAGGAATATAGAAGCCTTAGTGATTTGGAGCATAATTGCAGAGTGTATAAAGGGTTTTGTGGGAAATAGAAGGTTAAATTGGAAATAAGTTTTATTTACAACTGTTAAAAAATAAGTTTTGTTCCTATATTCCATGGATACATATTTAGGATACAAAAGTAGAAATAAATAGCTAAATGAACTCGCGAGCTTAAATGCCAGAAAAACAAAAATAAGGGGGTGAAAACATGAAAAAACTAGGTAAAAAATTATATGAAGTGAAAGAAACTTTAGAGTCATACAGTTGTGCTATGACATGTATTTGTAGCAGTTGTACATGTACTTGTAATCCATCAACCTGTGGGGGAAATACTTCATCAATAGCTAGCACAGGTTCATCAACCGTTGGTTCTACAAGTAATAACTCAGTTAATACTAGAAACACCGCTTTTGCAAATGATTAATAATAACTTAAACCGGAATATAGTTTTATACTATATTCCGGTTACTTTTAAAGGAGGAAATAAAAAGTGGTTGATGCATTTATACACTTATTTACCACCCCAGGAGGGTATTATTTATATGATATAAATAAGAATGCAATTCTTAGATTGACAGAAGACCAATATGAGATTATTAAGAAAACTCAAAAAGGAACTCAAAATGATTTGACTTATAATAAGCAAGCTATTGAGTCAATTGATAACTTGCGGAAACTTGGCTTTTTATCTTCGAAGAGGCCAAAGGAAATGTATAATCCTATAAGTGAGACCCTAAAATATCACCTTAATAATAAAATTAAAATGATTACATTACAGATAACCCGCCAATGTAATCTTAGGTGCAAATATTGCGTTTATTCTGGAAACTATGAAACTAGAGAACATGAAAATGTTAAAATGAGCTTTGAAACAGCAAAAAAAGGGATAGATTTCCTTATAGATAACTCAAAGGATAATGAGAGAATATTTCTTGCATTATATGGAGGAGAACCACTACTGGAATTCAATTTTATAAAAAAATGTGTTGAATACTATGAGGAAAAGGGGGAAGGTAAAGAGATCCATGTAACAATAACTACAAATGCAACTCTTATAACAGAAGAGATTATTGATTATTTTCAAAAGCATGAAGTATATCTCCTTATTAGCCTTGACGGACCTTCAGAAGTGCATAATAAAAACAGAATTAACAGGTACGAAGGTAAAGGGACATTTGAAAGGGTAATGGAAAATGTGGAAATGATAAAGGAGAAGTTTCCAGACTATTTAAATACATGTGT
>JAEWZA010000422.1 GCA_023395575.1 Bacillota bacterium | reverse complement strand
GTAAAATTCTAACTACTGCAAAAAGAGGTATCCCAGCAAAAAATATATTCTGCCAAGACACCCCTTTATAAAGTACTTTTTTAACAGCTCTTAGAATTCTGGTTCAATCAAACCATAGTTTCCGTCTTTTCTCTTATAAACTACGTTGCTATGGTTAGTATCCGCATTAAAGAACATGAAGAATTCGTGTCCAAGTAAATTCATTTGAAGAATAGCTTCTTCTACATCCATAGGCTTGATTGCAAATCTCTTTGATCTAACTATTTTAAATTCCTTTTCTTCTGGTATCTCCTCTGTGAACGTAAAATTCTCAACTCTAAAGTCATTCTCGTAAAGTCTTTTTTCAAGTCTTGTTTTATTCTTCCTGATTTGTCTTTCTATTAAGTCAACTGCCTTATCAATTGAAACATACATGTCTTCATTTGATTCTTCAGCTCTCAGAACAATACCACTATAAGAAATAGTTATTTCAGCTGTCTGTCTCAGTTTTTGAACCCCTAAGGTTACATGTGCTTCAGCCTCTTGATCAAAAAATCTATTTAACTTTGAAATCTTCTTTGTTACCCTTTCTCTCAGTCCTTCAGTAATCTCAATGTTTTTTCCATTAATTATAGTTTTCATAAGTAACAGCCCCTCTCCATGTTTTCGTGTGAAAGAAATAATTTAGCCATTCAAATATTGGTACTTGTTATGAGTCTATACTTCTACATGACATTAGTAAATTCCTTCTATAATCACAAATCTAAATTTGTATTTATTTTATATACCACCATTGCTAGCTTTAAAACACTGTTTTCAATGTTTTACACATTTATTCAACAAAACATCTGTTTTGTGTATATTTGTCCTGTGGATAATGTGAATAACCTTGTTAATAACTATTCTTTTAAGGAATTAAAACTGTGGACAACCTACTTAACTGTACAAATTGGTGTAAAAATAAAAAAAGAAGGCTGAATCAAACTACGTACAAATACTAGTTTGTGTCATTTACTAATGCCAAACCCTACGATAATCTTAAAACATATAATTTCCTATACGTTAGAAAAAACTATATTCTATATCGTTATTTAGGTCTAAACTGTAATTGACTTAGTCAGCCCACCTATATTATTAATAATTATATACAGAAATATGTATTACTTTCTATTTGAAAAACAGTTACTACAATATACAGGTTTATCTAAATGTGGTTTAAAAGGGACTTTTGTAGTCTGTCCACATTCAGCACAAATAGCCTCATAAAATTCTTTCTTATTTGAAGTATCCCTTTTACTTCTGCAAGGTTTACACCGCAAAGGTACATTTTGAAAGCCCTTCTCAGCAAAAAACTCTTGCTCACCAGAAGAAAAAATAAACTCCTCTCCACATTCTTTACAAGTTAAGGTTCTGTCATTATACATTTATCTCCCTCACTTCATAGGTTTTTTGTACTAGATTTCTATAAACAGTAGATACCGTTTATGTAATCTGAGTAAATATTGTAAGTCGTAAAATAACTTATATATTTTACATTATATTACATATATTACTGTTTTTCAAGATGAATAATAAATGCATCTTATGAAGTTACTTACTCAAATTTCCTATATTCAAATTCAATCGGTGCGATAGTGGAGTACACCTTTTTGTATTACGATTTGTTGAATAGTAACTTATGCATTTATTTTTCCCATAAAAGTTTAGGGTATTTTCCGCATAAAACCATATCTCCAATAGATTTCTTAACTGTTGGCTTATCTTCCTTATATGTGACGCCGTACCACTTATCATTGGTTGAAAGCACCTTAACATCTGCTTTCTCAGCTTTAATCAAATTATCTACTACTGTAGGTAAAAAATATTCAGCTTTTAATATATTATCCTTGCTATTCTTTAAGAATGTTGGGAATCCATCCTCCAATTCGTTAAAAACACTTTGATTGAAACCCCATGTATTCATTGATACAATGCTTTTCTTGGGTATAGTAATCCAATTTTTATCGTCCTCTGTATATTTAGTTTCATCAGCAAATTTCATAATTTTGGTTCTTTCATGTATACTTATAAGGTTTCCTGCAGCATCAACGTTGCATACTCCTCTGGCAACGTGACCATTTTCAGTTAGTGTGTTTTCTATTATGAAGCCCACCATACAATATTTGTATTTATCTTCCGAATCACTATTTGAGGATAGAAAATCATTTAGGAGCTTGTATGTATTCGCACCATAAAAATCATCGGCGTTAATAACAGCAAAGGGTGTTTGTACAGCATTTTTTGCACATAACACTGCATGTCCTGTTCCCCAAGGTTTCATCCTTCCCTCTGGTACACTAAAGCCCTGAGGCATATTATCCAGCTTCTGATAAACATATTCCACATCAATTAAGCCTTCAATCTTTCTTCCTATTACATCTCTGAAAGTATCCTCTATCTCTTCTTTTATAATAAATACAATTTTACTAAAACCTGCTTTTACTGCATCATATATGGAATATTCCATAATTATTTCACCATTAGGCCCGACTGGATCTATTTGTTTCAACCCGCCATATCTGCTGCCCATGCCTGCAGCCATAATTACTAAAGTAGTTTTATTAATCATACAACCTCCAACACCCAATTGGGGCACTCAAAAATTTTTATTACTTTATATTAGAGGATGCTCCTCCATTTATAAAGATATCACCTATAAAATGTGGACTAGGCGTCATAGCCATTTGGATTTAATGATTGCCATCTCCATGAATCTTCGCACATTTCATCAAGTCCTTTTTCGGCTTCCCAGCCCAACTCATTTTTTGCCCTGTCAGTTTTTGAATAGCAAGCAGCTATATCTCCAGGTCTTCTATCAGCTATTTTATACGGAATTTCCTTACCACAGGCTTTTTCGAAAGCCTTTACCACCTGAAGTACACTGTACCCACTGCCAGTACCCAAGTTATACTCCCTAACCCCTATGCGTGCTGTAGCCAACTTATCAAGTGCTTTTAAATGTCCTTTTGCCAAATCCACTACATGAATATAATCTCTTACTCCGGTGCCGTCAATAGTATCGTAATCATTTCCATACACGTTAAGCACCTCAAGTTTTCCAACCGCAACCTGAGTAATGTATGGAACCAAATTATTAGGAATACCATTGGGATCCTCTCCTATTGTCCCACTTATATGTGCACCAATAGGATTAAAGTATCTTAATATTGCAATATTCCATGTGTTATCCGCTATATATAAGTCCCTTAAAATATCTTCTATCATAAGCTTTGTTCTGCCATAAGGATTTGTGCATGAAAGCGAGAATTCTTCAGCAATCGGAACACTAATCGGGTCACCATAAACAGTTGCAGAAGAGCTAAACACCAAGTTTTTTACTCCATATTTCTGCATTAGCTCACAGAGTATAAAGGTTCCTGTTAAGTTGTTGTAATAATATTTAAGCGGTTTGGCTACTGATTCACCTACAGCCTTTAATCCTGCAAAATGAATTACAACATCTATTTTTTCACTGATGAATACCTTTTCTAATTCATCTTTGTCTGTAATATCTATTTTATAAAATCTTATATCCTTGTTGGTAATTTTGTTTATTCTATCTAGTACCATTTCCTTACTGTTGCATAAATTATCAACAATTATCACATCATGACCTGCAGATACTAATTCAACACAAGTGTGGCTTCCTATATACCCTGCTCCTCCAGTTACTAATACTCTCATTTTATCCCCTCCAGTTATTCCCATAGCCTTTTCGGCCAAATAATTTAACTCTACATATTATAATGGATTATTTTTCCTATTAAAAACTGCATTATTTTCATTGTATACAAAATTAAAGAATATAACAACTATTTAGGGAATAAATCTGCGACTAACACATGCTAGTTGTCACTATTCAGCCTTGGCAATAAAATATACATACTCAACTTTCGCAGTTGAAAATGATAGAAAGCTGAGCACCTAATTTATTGCATTGAGTTTTTTTAAAATTGTATCTAATTGCTCGTTATTTTCACAATGAAGGCTTTCCTCAAATAAATCACCTTTTTCTTCAAGCCGAGTAGCAATATTATTTAGTGTAAACAATTCCGGACGAGCCCAATTCAGCTCTTCCCATTCCAATGGTGTGGAAACAGCAGCGCTCATTACAGCTCTTGGTGAATATGGAGCTATTATTGTTTTACCATACCACATTTGCAAATAATCAAAATATGTTTTCCCATCTCTGTTCTTCTTCAATCTCTCAATAGTCAATTTTTTGCTAAGCTTTCGAATAAAATACTGAGCAAAAAACTCATTTAATTTTCTTGCAGTATCATAGTCATATTTTGATGCTGTTGGTATATATATTTGAAGTCCTGAAGCTCCAGATGTTTTAACAAAGCCCTTTACTCCTAAAGATTCAAGCGTTTCATAAATACTCAAAGCAATTTCTGCAACCTCACTAAAATCTTGATTGTCATCAGGGTCAAGATCAAATACCAAATGGGAGGGATGATCTAAATTATTATATACATTAAAGCTTGTATGAAACTCCAAAACTGCCTGTGTGCATAGCCAGATAAGAGTCGCAGCAGAATTTAATACAATATAATTTTTGTCATTAAATTTTGCAGTTTTAATCCATTCTGGTGTATTATCAGGCTTTTCTTTCTGAAAAAAGCTTTTGCCTCCTATTCCGTGAGGATATCTTATAGCAGTTAATAACCTATTTTTAGAATACTTTATCATAAATGGAGCTAATACAGTCATCGCCTCAACATAAGTCTTTTTTGTGATCCCAGCCTCCGGCCAAAGTAGTTTGTCAGGGTTTGTTAAATCTATTATCTTATTTTCTATTTTCACCTTTATATCCACTATATCCATTAGTCTGTCAGCACCTTTCCATTGGCTTCGTCTGCAGGTAGAGATGTAAATCCTAAAATTTTGGGATGCCTTAGATGACCATCATTAGATAGCTCAAGATAGCTAATCCAACAAGTAATCAAAGGAGATACCCATGTAAGCTCATTTTCTTTTGTGTCTAGCCCTTCAATACTATTTTCTGAAAATGGGCACTCCTCCTGTATCAGCTTGTCCCTATATTCCTTAAGCAGCTTTAAATCTGACCCCTTTAACCCTAAAGAAGCTTTTCCAATATAGTTTATTTTTTTATCCTCGTTAGTTTTTATCCCTAAAACTAGAGAATTGGGCATTCCATACTTCCAAATCACACCTCCGATAATGCAAAGCATTTTTTTAGTAAATTTAGTTTTATACCAGGCATCATGGTGTTTACCTTGTAAATACCTGCTATTTATTTTCTTTGATACAATTCCCTCCATATTTTTTTGCTTCATTTTTTCAAATAATTCTTTTCCATCACTATAAATTTCTGATAAGTAAATAGTGTTGTTTCTATTCACCAATGAACTTGACAGTTGTTCTAGAAACCGCTTTCTCTGCTCTAAAGGATAACTTGTAAATAGCTCGTCCATGTACTTTAGAATATCAAAAACTATATAATTTATAGGATAATTATCTTGATAGTATTTTAGATTCTTTTGGCTTTTAACACTTTCACGTACTAGGCTGTTATAAAATGAAGGTGTTCCATTTTTATCAAAGACAATAATTTCGCCGTCTAATATGATATCATTGCTTTTAAATTCGTCTTTTATAACGCTAAGCTCTGGATAAAATGCAGTTCTTGTATTCCCCTTCTTTGTATATATATTTAGCTGACCATTTAGTAAATAAACCAACCCCCTAATACCATCCCATTTTATTTCATGAATGTATTCAGAATCTTCCTTGACAGTGTCGCAACTAATTGGTTCCATTGGAGCTATCCAGTTCATGTTTTTACTGTCTCCTTTGCCTTCCTCGTTTTTGTTTTAGGCTTTTTATCGACAGCTTCACTTATAGCTGTTTTGTCAGTTTCACCTGCTTTGTCCACTTTACCTGTTTTAGTTACTTTATTCGTTTTACTTTTTCTGCCAGCACCCATAGCTTTTTGATCCTTTTCGGATTCAGTGCCTTTTTCTTGCTTAGCTCCTTTTGACATTTGTATACTCTGCTGTAATGCTT
>JAEWZA010000329.1 GCA_023395575.1 Bacillota bacterium | reverse complement strand
TCCATAACCTGCTTACTTAGTAACGGCAAAAGCATATTGATTCCTGCAGAAGCAACGATACATACTAAAATCAGACTAATTTTTTTGAAATAAGGTTTCAGTAGTTTTAAAAGTCTTATGTATAAATCTTTGTTTTCTTTATTAATAGACACATCAACACCAACTCATCTGTAATATTTTTTCATCTTAAGTTTATAATATTGGACATATAACAAATTTCATTATAAGTCTTAGTAATTAACTGACAAATAGAAGTGTACAGTTAGCTTTTGTTAATGTCAACCCATTTTTTACTTTTATTTAAATTTTTTATATTTATTTGTATAATTTTACATGTTTAATATATCAATGTTAATAATCATAGTAATCACTTGAATCAAAAATGTTTTATGTCCCCTGATTTCAGTCAATTTATGTAACAAATCCTCTTGATACCCCTATAACCCTTATGGTTTATAGAAAATTTCATTGTGTTGCATATGTTAACAAGTAATAAATAGTTACAGGGTACGCAAAAGATATTGTAGATTAAAAAAGGCTTTTTATAAGCTATGGGCAAGAGTTGTCTAAACGAAAGCCCGCGTCTTCCACCAAAGTAGCACTTCCTTTTACCTCCAAATGTTCTAGTTAAGTAATGTTCCGTTTGAGGTAATACAAGTGCACCTCCTTCAGAATATGAAGTAAAATTCGCAAATGGTTGATATATACCTCCATAGTGGACTTTCACCACCAAGTTAAGTGCAATGCTCGGCACACTAAAAAAACCCCCATAACAAGTTAGGTTACGGGGTTAATAAAATAAGATTTAGTAATGAAAATCAGAACAATTACTAAATAAATACTATATATGTACGCATATAAATTTTGCCATAGAAAAGCTATATAGAAAAACTATAATTTCTCAATAGGTACCCAAATTTCACAATAATAATCATCTGGATTCTCTTGAGGTGGGGTATACATTTCAATGTTATAGTTTCCTGCAAGCTTATATTCCTTACAGCTTGGCAACCATTCACTCCAAATCTTTGTGTTAACATCCTGTAAAGATTTCGGCAATGTACCTCTGCATGGAAACACTGCCCATGTTCCTTCAGGGATTACCCTAGTTTCATAGCCATCAGGAATCTCATTCCATGGCAAATAGTTATCTGCAATCAGATAATCAAAATTTTTACCATCACTATCTATACAGATTCCGTACATTCCACATACAATTTTATTTTCTTCGCTCTGCATATGTTCCTGCCAAAATTTTGGAATCTCATCATAAGAAGTATCAGTGTCAAAGCTTCTTACTTTTCCCATAACAGTAAACTGCGCCTTTTTAACGATTTTATACTCTAGCATTGTACCACCCTCCAATATTAATTTTATTTTGACTTGTGCAAATGATTTTAGATTAACACCCTTTAATTTAGCTGCCGAAGGAGAAATACCATGAAATTTTGTGAACGCACGGGTAAAACTGTCAGGAGAATCATATCCATACTTTATAGCGACATCAATTACTTTTGCATCTACTTTGGAAAGTTCTTGTGCTGCAATACTAAGCCTGCGACTTCTGATATACTCTCCTATTGTGAAACCGCACAGTATATTAAAAATCCTCTGAAAATGAAATACTGAAACACATGCTTTTTCAGCAATTTCTTGAATATTCAGTTCCTCTGTAAGATTATCCTCAATATACTCAATTGCATTTTGAATACCCTCTATCCATCCAATCACACTGTAGCTCCTTTCTTTCTGCGATTTTATTATAATATTCATCTGAAATATATACCCGACTTTTTATGCTATTTAATGCCAGTCCTATTATTAAAACAAACTCTAAAAATGCAGATAAACTTTAGAAAATATTTTCCAGATAAATATAATAAATAATATAAAATATACCATAATTATCAAATACTATACAAGGCACACTAGTGAAATAAAAGCTGCATAAAAAAGCTTAGAAATCTTATATTTTAAGAATTTCTAAGCTTTTCATTTCATCTAAATATCGAGGGTATCTGCAAACTAAAATCAAGAATTATCAACCTTATATAATGGATAAGCTTCGTTTTATAATGCAATTAACCCAAATTGCGCTAGAGAAAAGACTATTAGAATTGTAATAAGCAATATCGGTGCAACATACTTCACCATCACGTCATATACTATTCTTCTGCGGAAAATCTCCCCATTTAATGTAACTTCCTTTGATATTGTCTTTGTACCGATTACCCAGCCAACCAAAATACATGTTAACAACGCCACTACAGGCATTAGCAAGTTATTGCTCAAGTAGTCAAAGAAAGTTAAAAAGTCCATTCCAAGTATTTTTATATTGGACCAGATTCCAAATCCTAATGAAGACGGAATACCCAAAACCAAGCTGATTACAAATGTTATGGCACATGCAGCTTTCCTGCTTCTTTTGAATTTGTCCATTAAAGAAGACACAATAGCTTCCATGATGGAAACCGAGCTGGTAAGAGCAGCGAAAAATACAAGTATAAAGAATAACAATCCAATAATTTGCCCGCCAGGCATTTGATCAAATATTTTTGGAAGAGATATGAACATCAAGCCCGGGCCACTAGATTTAAGTCCTTCTTCTCCGCTAAACATATAAACCACAGGAATAACCATAAGTC
>JAEWZA010000269.1 GCA_023395575.1 Bacillota bacterium | reverse complement strand
CTTCTAAACGAGATGATAGGTAAATTTTGGTTCTTAAGCTTTTTGTTAATATGTCTTTCTTTTCAGGCGTAAGTGCACCAGCAGCTTCAAGCTTTTTCAATAAAACAATTGCTTGATCAGCTTTTTTAATATCACTTTCGCTTGTTACCATTTCTTCCTTTGCTTTCTTATAATCTTCTCTAATTGTTGGATCAATACCAACTTCAAGATCTGTTGGTGTTGCCATATGTGAGCCAATTACTTTTGCAATAATAATTTTTCCGACTTTACAGGTACCACCTACAAGCAATCCTTTTCTTCCTGTCAATTCTAATTTGTTTCCACACTTTACGTTGCTATGCAGAACTGCTTCAGATTGTATATTATTTTTTGCTTCTACATTACAATATTCTATATATCTGGCAACAATATCACCACCAGCAATAAGCGTACCCTTTCCCATTCCTTGCATGCCTCTTCTGAGAATTATATTCCCACCGGCTTTAATTGTAGCTCCTTCAACAACACCATAGACCTCAACATTACCTCCAGCTTCAACTGTGAAGCCTGATAAAACATTTCCTTTGATTATTACGCTACCTACAAAATTGATATTTCCAGTAGAATTATCTACATCTGCCGGAACTTCATGATTAGTGTATACACTAACCTTTGTTGCATCTAAATATTCTACTTCACCATCAGTTGTAGCAAGTAGAGACTTTCCATCTTCAGAAATAGCTACATTCTTACCTCTAGGCAGTACAGCAGGTTTTCCATTAACTCCAATCAAAGTTCTTCCTTTTACAGTCATTCCGTTGATACCCATTATTGCAGGCTCAAGAGTGCAAAGAATCTGTCCTTTTTGTACTGTTTGAATCAAATTCAATTCTCTATAGTTAATCCTTCCATCCTCTAATAACGTTGGTGTTTTAGTGACTGTAGTGTTAAAATGATATTTTACTTCACCATTTTTTCCATTTTGAGCTGCAGTACCTTCGGCTACACAAAATGGGTCATTATATATAGGATTCTCAACAAATTGTTCTATAACTTTTTCATTAATACCAAAGGTTACTTTTTGAAGAGCAAGCGCCCTAAGTATTTCATCCTTACTAACCTTGTTGTTACCGTCACCCTTATATAGTGTTATATACGCTTTTAACTCATCAGGTGAAATACTTACTAATATCTTTAAGTCTTCCTGTTCTGCCATATTAACCTCCCACGCCATCCTTCAGCTTAATATATAGTGAAACTATCAATGGATAGCCTCTGCTTCGCAAAGTTACGCCTCCTCTTAACAGTTCTATTCCAAATACAATTTCAAAACCTGTTGTGGTCTTTGCTAGTCGAAAACGTAACATGCATGTCCAAAATGTCAAGTGAACAATGAACGCACGATGCAAACTTCACATTTTTCAAGCTAACCTCTAACGCCAACCTTCATCTGATATAATAAAACTATCGTAATAGCAAGATATCACTATACGATAAAAAGCACCTTCATTTTTGTAAATCAAATAAGCACCATGTTAGTATAAATATTACTTATACTTCAAACTTCAAAAAAAAACTTATGAGTTTCTTCTTCTCAAAAATTAACTGTGTTAGTACAAACATTTCCTAAACCATCAAAAAAACACTTGTTTTTTTTGCAAATCGAAAAGGTACCATGTCCATATAAATATCACCCATACTACCAAAAACCCACTTGTGGGTTTTGCTACTCGAAAATATAACTATGTTTGCACAGACATTTGTTTCGAGCTAGGATTCCAGCATAATTCTATGTCTAAATAATTTACCACGCATTCTCAGTAAAGCCTTAGTGTGTAACTGCGAAATTCTAGATTCTGTTACATTCATTATTGCACTTATTTCTTTTAAAGTTAATTCTTCAAAATAATAAAATGTAATTACTGACTTTTCTTTTTCAGGTAATTTGTCAATAGCATCTATAAGAATTTCCTTTATTTCAACATTTTCTAATGCTGCTTCTGGTTTATCATCAGTACTGTCACTTATAATCTCTAAACCTCTTTCATAGTTCTGTTCCATAAATTCTTCTAGAGACATCATTGATGACACATTAACATCATTCAAAAGCTTGTAAAATTCTTCCATGCTTATGCCCATTTTATCAGCAACTTCTTTATCCGTAGCTGAATGTCCAACTTCATTTTCTACTTCGGCATAAACTTTTTCTAGTTCCTTATTTTTTTGTCTTAATGACCTTGGAACCCAATCTAAATCACGAATGCTATCTATAATAGAGCCTCTTATTCTAAAAGAAGCATAAGTTTCAAACTTAACACCTTTTGAAATGTCGAATTTTTCTATAGCATCAATAAGCCCAAATGCTCCATAACCAACCAAATCATCAAATTCAACATTTGATCCAAAGTATATGCTTAGTCTTCCGGCCACATATTTGATTAGATATGCATACTGAACTATAAGCTCATCCTTTAAAGCTGGATCTCTAGTTTGTGTGTATTGTTTCCAAAGCTGATTATTATTTACACCTGGCATGTAAATCCCCCAATGCTTATTGTATTATTCCTTCATTTTTGTTTTAACTGCTTGTGATAAGTCAAATGGAGTAAAGCCATCATCAATTTCTTCCTCCGTAGATAAATCAAGCGTGTTTCCTAAATGTTCAGGCTTTTTTGCCTTTGCAGAAACCTTTGCCATCTCTAACATTTCTTCTTCCAGAATCTTTTTTTCAGCTTCAAGTTTCTGTATATTTTGCTCTTCAACAATATTTGATATTGTTTTACTAACCAGTAAGCCTATGATATAAAAAACTATCATAGCTAAGATCATTCTAAAACATGTTTTATTTGTTCCAGCATTATTAACTATACTGATAGCACCTGTTACAATAGATGCCAAAATAGCAAGTAGAAAAGGGATTTTCATTATTGTCTCCATTCTTACCTCTTTCGACTATCAAGTAAAAATAAGTTATATTTTCTTTAGTAATAAACAAGCAATTCAAGTTGGCTGTCTATCATTGTATAAAATTATAGTTGCTTAATCCCAAAGCCAATAGTCTTAATCATTAGCCTACCATCATCGGAATAAAGCTCAATAGTTCTACCATAATTTCCTCCAGTATCTTCAGAAATTATTGGAATATTTAACTGAGCTAATTTATCTTTAGAGGCGACAACATTTCTATAGCCAATCCTCATTAAATCAGATCCTCCATTAAATACAAACATCTGTGCTCCACCAGCAAGTTTTGCTACTATTCTTTCCCTTTTTGCTCCCAATTTTACCATATCATCTACAAGTTTTATAATAGCTGTGTCAGCAAATTTAGCAATATTACTATTATTTTTTGCCTGCTCACTACTAGGCAGCATTACATGAGCTAAACCACTTATTCTTGTTTTGGGATCATACAATGCAACTCCAACACAAGAACCAAGTCCAAGTGTTGTAATCATACATGGATGAAGTGCTGATTTTAAGTCAGCCATACCTACTTTAACTACATCAATTTCAATATCCATTATTCTATAACTCCCAATGCTTTTAATAATACCTCATATGAATCAACATCCGGTATTAATAGAAAGTCCCCAAATACTTTTGTAATTCCCTCACTAAATTCTGTTTCTATATATAAAACTGAATCCCCAACTTTACCAAACTCAATAGCAGGTACACTTAAAATTGCTCCTGCCATATCAATAGCCAGTTCTGGTACAGAAGGCAGTATTTTGAGATTTGTCAATCCTGCCAATGCTGATAAATATGACGCTGTCAATATATTCCCAATTTCTTTAAGAGCTGATAATTCAAGTTCATCAAACTCTAAACTTGATGAAACTTTGTTCCCAAATAGTATATTTACAAGTTGTCTTGCAGCATGAATATCCATAGTAAACATCATACTACCTGTTATATCACCAGCTACATTTAGTAATATACCTACAACCAGCATTTCTTCCCCACCCAAAATCTGGGTAACTTTATCAAAGCCTAATATATTAGCCTTTGGAACTGCCATATCAACTCTTTTATCTAACATTTTTGCTAAAGATGTAACGGCATTACCTGCTCCGATATTTCCAATTTCTTTTAGCACATCTAATTGCAAATGGTTTAATTCTTCAAAACTAATTGTCATTACTTATACCTCAATATTTAAATTTTAATCAAAGCTTTACTAATTTTTCGAAATTTAACAGGGTTACTATTTCTCCATCAACCTTGCCAATTCCTAGTATATAGTCAGAATCCGTACTATTTATCAAACTAGAAGCACTTTCTATTGCGTCACTGGTCAACTGAATTGTTTGAAGTACTTGATCTACAACAACTCCAATTGATATCTCTTCTAATTTAAGAATAATTATTCTAGTTTCTTCTGTTTCTTCAGTTGGTGGAAGATTAAATTTAGCTCTCAAATCCATAACTGGAATAATATCTCCTCTTAAATTAATTACACCCTTAACAAAATTTGGAGTTTTGGGAACCCTTGTTATTACTTTCATTCTATCAATTGTTGTAATCTTCAATGAATCAATTCCAAATTGCTCATCACCTAAACTAAATACGATAAATTGCTTTGTTTCAAATTCATGAACCTGTTCATCTGACATAGTAACCTCCCACGCCCACTTTGGGCACAAAAAATTTGTAATAACCTCAGTAGAAAACCTATTCTCAATAGATGAGAAGCATTTATAAACTATCTATTTATCAACTAAGTTATTGAATTTACATCAATTATAAGTGCAACACTTCCGTCACCAAGAATTGTTGCTCCGGCAAAATATTTTATTCCAGATAAAAGTTTGCCTAGAGATTTTATAACAATTTCCTGTTGTCCAATAACACTGTCTACAACAAGACCCGTTAGTTTTTCGCCTTTTCTTACAATTACAATCTTGAGCTGCTTTTTATCTTTCGCATCTAAATCAGAAATATCCAACGTATCTGCAAGCCTTGTAATTGGAACAACCATATTTCTAAGGAGAATTATTTCCTGTCCTTGAACTGTCTTAACCTCATCTGCTGACCAATTATATATTTGATAAATTGAACCCAAAGGAATAAAATACTTTTCAGTTCCTACATTTACAAGCAGTGCTTGATAAATAGCAAGTGTTAGTGGTAATTTAATTATAAAACTACTTCCTTTATTTTTCTGGCTCTCAACCTCAACAGTTCCACCAACCTGCTCAATTTTAGTCTTAACTACATCAAGACCAACGCCTCTTCCTGAAAGACCTGTAACCTTATCCGCTGTACTGAAGCTTGGTCTGAATAATAATTCTATTGCTTCTTGTTGAGTCATATTCAAAGCTTCTTCTTTGGTAATTATTCCCTTTTCAATAGCCTTCGCTTTTGTCTTTTCAGTGTTTATACCAGATCCATCATCTGAAACCTCAATAATTACATTGTTTCCTGATTGATAAGCAGTAAGGTTTATTGTTCCAACTTCAGGTTTTCCAAGTTCTCTTCTTCTTTCAGTAGATTCAAGTCCATGGTCACAAGAATTTCTAAGCATGTGAATTAGTGGATCTCCAATCTCATCAATAACTGTTCTATCAAGTTCTGTTTCCTCACCTGACATTATTAATTGAATGTCTTTTCCCAAATCCTTTGCAATATCTCTAACCATTCTTGGGAACCTGTTGAATACTGTTTCTACAGGAACCATTCTAACCTTCATAACAGCGTCATTTAAATTTGTAGTTATTCTCTCAAGATACTCTATAGTTTCTCGATACTCTTGTTGATTAGATGTAATGTCCGATTCTTCTAATCTAGTTTTAGTTATTATTAATTCTCCAACTAAATTCATTAATACATCTAGCCTGTCAATATCAACTCTTACTGTTCTTTGAGTCTTTTTGTGAGCAACATTTTGCTTAGCAACTTCATGAGTATTCTCATCCTTTACAACTACTTTTTCAACTTTCACTGTCTTTTCAGACTCATCAGCTTCTAATTTTATCTCTACTTCAGCCTCTTTAGCGTCAATATTGAATTTGCTCAATGTACTAACTAACACTTCCTCAACTTCAGCAATTGAATTAATTTCATTAGAAAATAGCTGCTCATTTTCTTTTGATATAACAACAACTGTAAATTCAGAATCAAAATTCTCATCTTCTATGTCCTGAACAATTGGCTGAGCTTTAACAATCTCACCATATTTCTCTAAAGTCTGGAATATAACAAACGCTCTAGCGGCCTTTAACAAACATCCTTTATTAAGAGCAACTGTTATCTTAACTGCGTGCATACCCATATCAATTGCTTTATTTACTGCACTTTTTTCAAACTCATCAAATTCAAGCTTTTCAGTTATGTATTTTTCTTGATCATTTGATGATTTGTTGTCATTACCCTTTGTATTCACAGGAGTTGCGCTAATAGTACCTTTATTTTCCAAGATAGACTTTAGTGCCGATATAATATCAGTATATTCTTTGTCACCTTCTCCACTAGTTGCAACAATAGTACTTACATAAGTTTCTAGAGCATCAAGGCACTTAAATAAAACATCAACAAGGTCAGATGTAACATTAATTTCATTATTTCTAATAGCCTGCAATACATTTTCCATATCATGGGTTAACTTCGTCATTTTTGTAAAACCCATTGTGCCTGCCATGCCCTTAATTGTATGTGCTACTCTAAATATCTCATTTAGAACATCTTTATCCTCAGGATCCTTTTCAAGCTGCAAAAGAGATTGATTTAAGCTTTGCACATGTTCATTTGATTCTTCGATAAATATTTGTAAATACTGTGTCATATCCATACTAACGCACCTCCAAGAATTGAATAATTTCGTCTGAAATCTTACTAAGCGATACTACCTTATCTACTGCTCCTGTCTGAAATGCCATCTTTGGCATGCCATAAACTACACTTGAATCCTCATCCTGAGCTATAATAAAACCTTTGTTAATATCTTTCAATTTCTTAACACCAATACTACCATCAGCCCCCATACCTGTTAATATTATACCTATTATATTTTTAAACCCTGTATCTGAAAGTGAGCTCATCATTACGTCAACTGAGGGTCTATGACCACCAACAGGCGGAGATTTATCAAGGTTAATTAATATATCACCGTTAGTACTAGTTTCTAAAAGCATATGATAATCACCTGGTGCAATATAAACATGACCAGCTAATAACTTTTCTTTATTTTTAGCTTCACTTACCACCACTTTGCTTTTTGCATCAAGTCTTTCAGCTAATGTATTTGTAAAACCTGGAGGCATATGCTGTACTATTAAAACAGCTGCTGGTAAATTTTCCGGTAAATACGGTATTACACTTTGTAGTGCTTTAGGACCTCCGGTAGAACATCCTATAGCAATTATATATTTTAATGTAGTATTACTTTTTACATATTTTTCACTAATATAATTATTGTAACCTTTATAACTCTTTTTCCCATAGTTGTATGCAATTGTTATTTTTTCTATTATTTCGCTACGTGCCTTTTGGTTTTTTATGTCAAATATATTTTTTGGCTTTGCAATAAAATCAAGTGCTCCTTCATCTAATGCCTTAATAGTCAATTCTGCCCCATAACTAGTGCCAGTGCTAATCATAATCACAGGCTTTGGAGATTTATTCATAATCTCTTTTAGGCAGTTAATGCCATCCATAACTGGCATCTCAACATCTAAGGTAATGACATCTGGATTTAGCAAATTAATTTTGCTAAGTGCATCTTTCCCGTCTGTTGCAGTCCCAACAACAGTAAGAGACATATCAGATTCTATTATATCTGACAAAACTTTTCTCATAAATGCAGAGTCATCTACAACTAACACCTTTATTGCATTACTTTTTTTTGTTATAAAATCCATAGCTACCTCAACTCTAATAAAAGTAATGTTTCGCGGTAATTCGACACTTTTTTCTGAATTTCGCGTTTTTATCTAATTATAGTATATCACTATGTCAATTAGTAAACAAGCCAACAAATCTATTAATAAAACCTTTTATTCCAGGTTGTACAATATTTGTACGCTCTAAATTATTTTTTATAAATACCTCTGCAATATCATTAATCATCTTACTGGTATTACTTTTTGGATAATTGAGTATATAAGGCCTTTGCATCTTTACAGATTTTGTAAATGAATGATCGTATGGTAAATAACCTATCGTGTTTAGTTTCATTGACAAAAACCTTTCTGCTACGGTTGAAAAATTATTATATACATTTTTAGCTTCATTTTCACTGTCTGCTCTATTTATTAGTACATTTATATTACAGTCCTTCTTTATCCTCGCTACTGTTTTTACAACAGCATAAGCATCTGTAATTGATGTTGGCTCTGGTGTAACAACTAAAATTACCTCTTCCGCAGATATTACGAAATCCATAACTGTATCTGAAAGCCCAGCTCCTGTATCAACCAAAATAAAATCGGCTATATGATCCAGCAATGACATATTTGCGATAAAGTTTTCTAATGAATTTTTATCAAGATTTATTAATTCCTGTACTCCTGAACCTCCAGAAATAAACTTGATATTATTAGGTCCTTCACACAATATATCTAATATACCCTTATTGCAGTTAACTAAATCAAGTAATGAATATTGGGGAACTATTCCAAAAACAACATCTATATTAGATAGTCCTAAATCAGCATCTATAATAACAACTCTATAACCTCTCTGACTTAATGCAATAGCAAGGTTTACAGTAACACTTGTTTTTCCAACCCCACCTTTACCACTTGTGACAGTAATTACTTTTGCATGACCTACAGCATTTGCCGCAGGAAACAAATGATTGACTTTCTGAGAAGAGCTGTCGTTAGATTCTCTTTTTTTATTATTAATAATATCCCTTAACTTCTCAGCTTGATCTATCATAATAACCTCCACGCTCCATTTAGGCACAAATTATATTCAATACTAATTATTATGTCCCAATAAATTTTTTGAAAGCTTTTCAACATTTACAATTTCAATATCGTCTGGAACATTTTGTCCATTTGTTATATACGAAAGATTTTTGTTTGAATAGCACTTTGTATTTAGTATACTTCCGTAAGCCGAAGTCTCATCAACCTTTGTAAAAATAAGCTTGTAATTTGGTATAAAACTATAGTTTTTAACTATATCCTTTAAATTTCTCGAACTAGCCGTTGTACTTAATACCAAAAAAACATCATCTGCATCACATGTCTTAATCAACATTTTCAGTTCATCAAATTTTTGCTTATCTTTGTAGCTACATCCTGCTGTATCAATTAATATGACATCCTTATCACTGTATTTATCTATCTCATTTTGAATCTCAGATACTGAATAAGCAACTGTTATTGGAATTCCTAATATTTCAGCATATGTCTTTAGTTGTTCAACAGCCGATATTCTGTAAGTATCTGCTGTAATTAACCCTATTTCCTTATTTTCTTCCAGCATAAATGAAGCTGCCAACTTTGCCAATGTTGTTGTCTTACCCACACCAGTCGGCCCAACAAAAAGTATAACTGTTGGTTTTCCATCTGTTCTAAAATTAATTGGTTCCGATTTACCCAACAAGGAAGATATAACTGAATGCATTACTAGCGTTGCATCATTTATATCTCTGGGATTGCTTCTTTTCTCTACCTGAGCAATTATATCTCTTGCTATTTCTTGTTCAACCTCATTTTTTATAAGATTATTATATAATAATTGAAAAATTTGAGGTAATTTTTCTTCCTCATTTTTATAATTTTTCCCATTTTTAGTTTCCGGATTGACAGCATCCATTATTTTGTCTAGTACTTTTTCTATATTATTTACTTTATTCTCTAACTCTGTAAAATTTCCCTCTTTTTGCGACAAAATAGTTTTAGATAAATTTGTAGTGTCAGCAACAGGTGGTATTTTTGTTAGCTCGCGCTCTTTTACTTTACTAGTATCATCATCAATAGCTGCCATTACTTCAATCATTGGACTAGTAAAGTACTTTTTTATACCCTTCTGCCTCACTTTTTTTGTATTTAATATTATTGCATTATTCCCAAGATCCATTTTTACCTTTAGCAATGCTTCTTGAGTATTCTTACCCAAATAACGCTTAATTTTCATAGATTAGCCTCCATAAGTAATTCTCAAAACTATGTCCCCTTATAATCTGTTATGTTATACACTCACAGTGCCTACAGATTTAACTTCAACTGACGAATCAATTTCATTATAGGATAATACTACTAATCCAGGTATAACATTCTCTGTAAGCTTCTTAACATATAATCTGACTATTGGTGATGCTAGTACAATTGGTTGACTACCAAGCTTTAGCAGCTTCTGAACATTTTTTGATAAATTATTTATAATTGTATTTGAAACAGCAGGATCCAGGGCCAGATATGAACCAAATTCTGTTTTTTGAATTGAATCCAAAATCATTTGTTCTACCTTTGGATCTATTGTAATTACATTTGAATCCTCAGTAAAGAATTTCTGAGAAATAGATCTTCCAAGAGCCTGCCTAACATATTCTGTAAGCATATCTACATCATGCGTCATTGGTGAATAATCAGCCAGAGTTTCCATTATTGTAACCATATCCCTAATGGATACACCCTCTTTTAATAAGTTTGCAAGTACTTTTTGTATTTCACCTACACCCATTAATTTAGGCACTAATTCATCAACAATAGCAGGATAGCTTTGCTTTAAATTGTCAACAAGTGTCTGAACTTCTTGTCTACCCAACAATTCATGTGAATATTTCTTGATAACTTCTGTCAAATGAGTAGCAATTATTGATGGAGGGTCAACAACTGTATACCCAAGCATTTCAGCCTTATCTCTTTGTCCCTCCTGAATCCAAATAGCTGGTAAGCCAAATGCAGGTTCAGTGGTTTTTATACCTTCTAGATCTTCTTCTGCCCCACCAGAATTCATTGCCATAAAGTAATCAAATAACAGTTCACCACTAGCAACCTCTGTACCCTTAATTTTTATAATATACTCATTTGGACCTATCTGGATATTATCTCTTAGTCTGATAACAGGAACAAGCATACCTAATTCAAGCGCTAATTGTCTTCTAATTAAAACAACCCTATCTAATAAATCTCCACCCTGATTTGCATCAGCTAAAGGAATTATTCCATATCCGAACTCTAATTCTATAGGGTCTACCTGTAAAAGGCTTACCACATTTTCTGGCTTTCTAATTTCATCAACTTCACTTTCCTGTATCTGTACCTCTTCTTCTATAACCGCTTCCTTTTGTAACTGCTTTTGCTTTGTAGCTATAAAAAACAAGGCTATTGAAAGAATAATAAAAGGTATCGGTGTAAAAAAAGGTGCCATAGCTAAACTAATCACTGCTGAAATATATAAAACCTTTGGGTTATAAAATAACTGCTTTACAAAATCAATACTAAGCTCTGAATCAGCTCCTGCCCTAGTTACAATAAAGCTGGTTGCAACTGACAGCATAAGTGCGGGAATCTGGCTAACAAGACCATCACCAATTGTTAAAATGGTATAGTTTGCAAGCGCTTCCCCAATAGGTTCGCCTCTCATTACTACACCAATTATCAAACCACCTGCAATATTAATAATAGTTATAATTATTCCAGCAATTGCATCATTTTTAACGAATTTACTGGCACCATCCATTGAACCGTAAAAATCTGCTTCTCTCTGAACTCTTTTTCTACGTTCCTTAGCTTCGCTCTCACTTATTAATCCAGTATTTAAATCTGCATCGATTGCCATCTGCTTACCAGGCATAGCATCCAAAGTAAATCTTGCAGCAACCTCAGCAACTCTTTCAGAACCTTTTGTAATTACAAGAAAATTAACAAGCATAATAATGATATATACAACAAAACCAACAACTAAGTTATTTCTGCCGACCATATATCCAAAACCTCTGATAACGTCTCCAGCATGTCCTTCCGCCAAAATAAGCTTTGATGCTGTTACGTTTAATGAAAGCCTGTATATTGTCGTAATAACAAGTAGTGTTGGGAATATTGATAAATCAAGTGCTGTTTTTAGATATATCGTATTTAGTAGTATAACAGCAGCAAGAACTATATTAAATGCTAACAATAAGTCTAGCAGAAATGCCGGAATTGGCAAAATAAGGTTTAAAATAGATAGAATTACAACAAGTGGTATAAATAAGCTATTTAATTTCGCCATTTTTCGGCCCCCCCTTCAAATTAATAATTCACATTATAAACAGCATTATCTTCCATTTTTAAGTTTATATACAAATGCTAATATTTCAGCAACAGCCTGATATAACTCAGGTGGTATAGCCTCTCCAATATCAACAGTACTATATAATGTTCTAGCCAAAGGCTTATTTTCAACAATCTGCACTTTATTTTCTGTAGCAATCTGTTTGATTCTAAGGGCTATATAGTCCTGTCCCTTTGCTAAAACAAACGGAGCAGTTGCTTTTTCTAAATCATATTTAATAGCTACAGCAAAATGTGTAGGATTTGTTATTACAACATCAGCCTTTGGTATATCCTTCATCATTCGCTTCATAGACATCTGGCGTTGTTTCTGTTTAATTTTCCCTTTAATTTCAGGATTACCTTCAGTCTGCTTATATTCATCCTTAACTTCCTGTTTTGTCATTCTTAAATTCTTTTCGTAGTCAAATTTCTGATAAAGGAAATCTGCAAAACCTAGAATAACCATTGCAAATGATATTTTTATTCCAACATTAAATGTAGCATCTCCAATAAAGGCTAATATACTAAATAAGTCTGCATCCATTAGAGCTATGACTTCATTTGTCTTTGATTTTAAATAAGAATAAGCAACCCACACCACTATAACTATTTTAATTATAGATTTCAGCAATTCAACCAGTGAGCGTACTGAAAATATTCTTTTAAAACCGCTTAATGGATTTATCCTATTACCTTTAACCTTTAAAGTCTCAAAAGTAAACAGATAACCAACCTGAGCATAACCGATAATTACAGCTGATAAAGCAGCCACAATAAGTAAAGGTAGTACTGTTTTTGCTAAAACTATTAATGCCTCAATAAAAAGCTTCATTACCAAGTTAAGATCAAATTGACCTGTTAACTTTACATATTCAGAAAAAGCATTTTTCATATATAAAGTAATCTGACTATATAAATTCGAGCCTAGAGCTTTTAGTGTAACAATCATAATAATTAAAACAAGTGCGGCAGACATTTCTCTGCTTTGAAATACCTGTCCTTTTTTTCTGGCATCACTCTTTTTTTTAGGAGTTGCTTTTTCGGTCTTGTCGTCTCCTCCTGCTGCAAAGAGTTGATAATTTAGCTGTAATTCACTATAATCCCTTTTCAACAGACTTTCATCAATGGTATCTCTCATTTCAACCTCCAAAACTAGCATCTCTTTGTCCATTGAGCGTCCTTTAAGGATTACTCCCCATGTCCTTCAAAAATTTGAATATCTCAATATTCATTTTATCTGATATCATAGCTACGATATATATAAAAGCTGGTATTGTTATCATAATCAAAATTAGTCCAACTAATATTTTCAATGGCATACCCAAAACAAATACATTCATTTGTGGTATAGTTTTTGAAATTATACCTAATACTACATCTGCAATCAAAATAGCGGCTAAAATTGGAGCAGCTATTTTAAAGCCTATTGAAAACATCTGCCGAAAAACCTCTATAATATTGTCTTTCATATTAGGTCCCATACCTGCACTTGCAATTGGTATGAGTCTAAAGCTCTGATAAAGTGCTTTTAATAATATATGATGACCATTTGTTGCCAGAAATATCAACATCGCTACCATATAATAAAGATTAGCAGTTATTGGAACCTGAATGTTGGTAATAGGATCAAAAACATTAACCATACCAAAGCCAATCTGCATATCAATTATCTGACCTGCAATATAAATGCTTGTAAAAAAGGCATAAGCCACAAAACCAATCACAAGTCCGACGATAAATTCTTTAATTATATAAAATGCATATAGCAGATATCCATTTATCTCAATAACATGATCTACCTTTACAACGCTTGCCATTAAAATAGCTGAAGTTAAGGCAATTCCAATCTTTATATAAGTAGGCATATTACGGCCAAAAATTGGAGCAATAACAAATAAGCCTGTCATTCTAACAAATATAAGGAGAAAAAGCTCCACACTATTCAGCAACATACCTAATGGTATCTGCACATTCTCAACTCCTAAATATATAATTAATTCAAAATATACTTATATAAATTAATGTTGTAATAATATAATTATCATATAGCCTTAATAGCTTTTAAATATAATTTATATATTTGTATTTGAACTGATATTACTTAATAAACTGATTAATATTAATCAATATATTTTGCATATATTCCATCAAGGTCCTCAACATCCATGAACCAAAAATAGCAATAGCAGCAACTACACAAAGAATCTTTGGTACAAAGGATAAAGTTTGTTCTTGAATTTGTGTAGTAGCCTGAAAAATACTTACTATCAAGCCAACAGCCATACTGATAATCAATATTGGGGCAGCTACATATATTAGTACTTTTAAAGCATCCTGCGCGATATAAATAATACCACTTTCATCCACTAAATGTTCACCCCCGTATATAATAAGACTACTCATTAACCTACTGTTATTTTATATCTTTTTATGTCATTACTTCAATTAAAAATAATGGAAATAATGGCGATAAACAACTAGCAAAATTTATACTGTGCATCGTCACCGGGCAAAACTTATAATTATGGACTGTGTTATCATACCCCACCCATCTATTAAGATAAACAATAATACCTTAAATGGTAATGAAATCATTGAAGGTGGAAGCATCATCATACCCATAGACATCAAAGTACTAGATACAACCATATCTATAATCAAAAATGGCAGAAAAATTAAGAAACCAAATTTGAACGCAACTGTAAGCTCGCTAATTAAAAAAGCAGGAACTACAATTGTAAGTGAAAGGTTTGGTGCATCCTCTACTTTAATTGGTTCTGTTTGCCCAGCGAGCGTCATAAACAATGATAAGTCTTTCTCTCGATCATTACTAAATATTTGCTTTACCATCCATGTTTTGATAGTCTTAGAGCTACTATCGATTGCTTGCTTTTGAGTTATAGTTCCATTAGTATAAGGTTGGAATGCATTATTATTTATATCAGTTAAAACAGGACTCATTACAAAGAATGTTATGAAGAGTGCCAAACCTATCATCACTTGATTTGGTGGCATTTGCTGCGTTCCAAGCGCATTTCTTAGAAAAGACAATATAATAATTATTCTTGTAAAGCCTGTCATCATTATCAAAATAGAAGGCGCAATTGCTAAAACCGTTAATAATATTAAGAGCTGTATGCTAGATGATAC
>JAEWZA010000239.1 GCA_023395575.1 Bacillota bacterium | reverse complement strand
CTTCGCAAGACGCTGGCTGAAACCAGCATATTAGAATATTCAGTGTTAAACATGAGACCGCTCGACTTGCATGTGTTAGGCACGCCGCCAGCGTTCGTCCTGAGCCAGGATCAAACTCTCAAATTAAAATTTATATGATTCGCAGTAAACTGCTACTCATTTAACTATTTGATAAGCTTGACTGCTGAATTTTATTCAGCATGCTCATTTTAAAATTGCTGACTTATTTGTTCCTTGTTCTATAAGAACTAGGTTGTAAAGTTCGCAAGTTACTCAATTTTTAAAGTCTATTGTATAGACTTTGGAATTTTTCGAGTTCCTTTACATGGTCTTTTGTTAAAAGACCGTCTTTCGTTAGAAAGACTCGTCACTGTTTACTTTTCAAAGTCCAATTTCAAATCAATATATGCTCATTCTATTATGATTGTCGCATTCATTTATTTGAATAATCACCGGCCAGCGCCGAGCGACTTTTATATGATACCACACTGCAACTTACTTGTCAATACTTTTTTGTAGATTTTTGTCTGTCAAAAATTACTAAATAACGTATTGTTTTGTTCGTTCAGCGACAGCTTAGTTATAATAGCACAATCTTATATGCAATGTCAATACATAAAAATATAATCTTGAAATATCATTTATTTACCTATCATATATTCACCTCAATTGAAAGTTAAATTCCACCCCCATCTACTCTACATATAGGATTTACTCTTATAAATTTATTAGTGAAAGTTAGTTTTATATAGAAACAAATACTTTTATTTTATCTTTATTATCTACTAATGGTCTCAAATACAAATCAGTGTCAATGACTAGTATTAGTTATTCATGCACAATTGACAGTGACCTCTATTTTAGTTATATTTATGACAAATAATTAATATATTAACGATAAACAAAGGGAGGTGGTATTGATAAAAAGATATAAAATATTAGCTATAATTTTTATTGTTTTCGCTATTATACTCTCAGATATAATGTGTTATAATGTAGCCTTTGAATACTGTAACATGCTCTGGGGAATAAAATATGAGGGTTTTAGTGCCCCAGCATCAGTAGCATATTTTGTCGCTATCCCATATATTATGGGCATTGTATTTAGTCTAATTCTCTCTTTTATTTTTATAAGAAAATCAAAAAAATAATCTCTCATTACTACTGCACTATCTTATCAATTTTATTTGATAAAACATTGCAGTTATTATGTCTTCATTTTGGATATAACATCCTTCCAATCAGATTACTATATATTAATTTTATTACAAACTACAGTAAAATCATTACTGAGGTACCCCTCTATTACTTTTATTCTAAAGTGATTTGAATAACTATCCTCTATCAATTTACATATTTCATAAGGTGAAGTATAGAAATATTTATATTCCTTATTTGGAGACTTGTCATACAAAAGATTAAAAGATATTGTCTCTTTACAAATATGGTCAAATAGCCCAAGAGCATTAATAATAAAATCTCTATTATTCCCTAAATTAATATTAAAAATTCCGGAAGCAAAAATATTATCAAATTCGTTATGACTAAAAGGATTTTCTTTAAAAATATCTAAACAAAGAAATGTTCCTTTTAATTTTTTGCCTTTCGCAATTGCAATCATATGCTCAAGAATATCAATCCCTGTATACTTAAAATCTGAAAATATTTGTTCCAGGTATTGCAGAAAATTACCTGTTCCACAACCAATGTCAAGGATTCTTTTTTTATTTAAATTCAAATTATTAACCAAAGCTGCAAATCGTTGTTGTTGTGCAGCTTCACTTTCCCAGCCAAGCAAGTAATAATCCGGCTGATTAGGCTTATTATTTTGCATATAATAATTTTTTATTTTCTCAAATTTTCTCATATTAACCTCCCACACACCATTTAGGCACAAAACTATGTAATGACTTCGACGGAGCACCTCTTGTTGGTATGTATGTCTTTTTATATTACATACATTACTTCATGGACAAAATCAATTGTGATTTTGGGAACTATAAAACTCACGATGTTCCACATACTTTATTTTTAAGTTTTTCCATTTTGTTGGTACCAACAATACAAATAGTAAAAAGCGCATGGTCATAGCCTGATTTCTCAAATCCACAAAAGCTGCACACAGATATCTCTATACAAAGGCTTTAACCAAATATTCTTTAGTAAAAAGTTAATTGTTATTAATTTTATTCTTTAATTCTAATACATCTTTATAATATACTTCTTTTAATGCTCTATTATAAATAATACTTGCTGGATGATATAGAGGAAACAACTTAAATTCGTTCCCTAATATATTACATGTACAAAGACTACCATGCATATCACCAATTGTCACCTTAAAATCATCCATAATTGCCTTAAGCGGTACATTTCCAAGTGTAACTATTATCTGCGGTTTAAGTATGCTTATTTCATGGTGAAGCCACCTTTGGTTATCTCGAATGTCTTGAGTTGTTGCAGGTCTATTGACTATTCTTTGCGTTTTAGGGTTTAATTTTCCCAATCTATATTTTATTGCATTTGTAATAAATAAATCCTTACGCTCAATATCTAATACATTAATAAACTCATTTAAATTTTTACCAGCAGCTCCTACAAACGGCCTTCCCAACATAATCTCATCCTTGCCAGGTGCTTCACCAACAATAACTAATGGGCTATTTAAGCAACCATCTCCAAGCACTATCTCCTCTTGTTTAAATTCATTTGTATATCTGCAATATAATTCATCAAGTCTTTGTCTTGTTTCGTTCATTGTGACCACCCCCAGCAAAACTGTATTTAATTTAAGCAAGTATGAGCTACTGAATTTCAGCCATTTTTAACTTTACCGCTTTTATATCCTTAAAAAACAATACCTTCTTAGTTGAATCTCTTAATAAAGCTGCAGGATGAAAAGTTGGCATAATCCAGCAGCCTTTTTGCTCGTGCCATTGTCCTCGTATTTGAGTGATTTTAATTTCTTTTGAAATAACATTCCTCGCTGCAGTGCTTCCTAGACATACTATTATCCGAGGTCTTATCAAAGCTACTTGGTTTCTCAAATATGGCAAACACTTTTCGGCCTCGTAATCAGTTGGAACTCTATTGTTCGGCGGTCTGCATTTAACTACATTAGCAATATAATAGTCATCAGACTTAAATCCCAAAGCCTCTAGTAGAACATCCAGAAGTTGTCCTGCCGCTCCTACGAAGGGCTCACCACTTAAATCCTCTTGCTCTCCTGGTCCCTCGCCAATAAACATTACAGGTGCATTCAAATTTCCTCTTCCAATAACAATATTATTTCTCAGCTTTCCAAGTTCACATAATTGGCAGCTATCACATGCCAAATTAAGTTGCTCCCACGTCAGCATATTAACCTCCACGTCTCATTTGTCCATAGAAATTTGGTAAATATTTATAAAGGTACGCTGTCTTTTTTGCTGCTGTAGCTATATAGTTCAAGCTAACCTCCACTCCCCATCTGTACACAAAATTTGATAAAGTCTCCAGCGAAAACCTCTGCCTTGCGGAGGTACGCTACTTATTTGTTGCTGTATCTAAATTGTTTCAAACTAATCAATTTCATCAGTAACCAGTTCTTTGTCCATAATTATAACATACCTTGTTTATTTTACAATTTCAAAATACAGCTCAGTATATAAAACACAATCATAAAAAATGATAATTTTTATAGTCGCAATTTATCTGACATATACTCTTACATTCATTGTGGCGGTAAGCAAAATTATATACCTAATCGTAGGATAGAAATAACTTGAATAATATTTTATCAGCTCCATGATTTGTAATTATTCATTAATATTTGTATTGCAATTCACACTATATTATAATAAATGTGCAATATTTTTATTGATTTATATAGGAGGAGTAATTTTGAAGGACAATTCTATAAATTTTTTAAACACTATCTGGAACTTTATTTCAAATATAAAAATGCCAGGATTCGCAACAATGATGATTATAGTAATTATTTTATCTCTCTTAATAATTGGAATTTGGGGCTTTATTAGGATAAGAAGAATTCAAATGGGCAACATTGTAATCACAGAATATGGATTACTTGATATTCAGCGTGAAACCAAGCCATTATTTAAGCTATCAAAAAAAGATTTCATTATATTGCTTGTAATGACTTTGTTGTATTCTATACCCGCAATTTGTAATCTCGGTGGATTTGACGTTCCAGAAACAGGTTGGGCCCCTTCAGGTAAAAATGATGGTATCATCATAGATTTAGGCAAAAAAGTAAAAGTATCAAAAATAATGCTTTATCAAGGTTATAATATAGAGAAATATGATGGAACAAAATTTCAAATCAACTATTTAAATGCTTATGATAATTATATTGAATCTGAAACTATTGACAAGACAGGGTTTTATTCTTGGAAAGTGTCTACAAAAGAATTTGAAACAAATAAAATAAAAATCACTCCAAATAGTCCAGGTGCTACAATTAATGAAATAGCTATATTCGAAAAAGATTCGACCACTCCTCTTGCTATAAAAAGTATATCATCTTCCTATGAGAATCCAAATGTTATTCCACTTGATAGTCCTGATGGAACAACTTACAATATATCAAATTTAATAGATGAGCAGGACAAAGTAGACTTCTATACCCTTTCTAGTACAAGCACATATTTTGATGAAGTATTCTATCCAAGGACTGCACTAGATTTTATAAATAGAATAAACCCCTTTGAACGCACACACCCTCCTTTAGGAAAATACTTTGTAATGGTTGGTATGTTGATTTTTGGAATCAATCCTTTTGGTTGGAGAATTATTGGGACACTATTTGGAATAGCAATGATTCCGTTAATGTATCTTTTTGGTCTAAAAATATTCAAAAAGAGATTTTATGCTTTTTGTACAGCATTCCTAATGATGTTTGATTTCATGCATTTTGTGCAAACAAGAATTTCAACCATAGATGTCTACGTAACTTTCTTTGTAATTTTGATGTATTATTATATATATGACTATTTTGTTAAGAGATCTTATAAAATGGGGTATAAAAAATCCCTTTTACCTTTGTTTTTATGTGGTCTTTTCTTTGGAATAGGAATTGCGACCAAATGGATTGCAATGTATGCCGCTGTAGGTATATTTCTAATATTTATTATTGCAAAAATTGATGATGCTGCCTGCTATGTTGCTTATAGAAAATCAGGACTCTCTTCTGATCTCTTCAGTAAGTTCTGGAGTAAATACTTTATTAAAACTGCTTTAGCTTGCATACCGTTTTTTCTAATCATTCCGGGTATCATTTACTTTGCCTCATATACATCAATAATGTTAGTTCCCGAAAACGGAATAAAGGAATTCTTTAATAATCAAATTCATATGTATACCTTTCACAATGAGCTGGATATAAAGCATTCCTACTCATCTCCATGGTGGGCGTGGCCTATCATGGCAAAACCTATTTGGTTTTTTGGTTCAAAAGCATTAGCAGCAGAAAACCTTACCTCCAGCATTATTTGTATGGGTAATCCAATTATATGGTGGTTTAGCATTCCTGCACTAATTACCGGAATTATATTAGCAATTAAGAGAAAAGATAAATATATGGTAGTTCCATTATTCGGAGCATTGTATCAATACATTCCTTGGATGGTTGTACGTAGAATGACTTTTATATACCATTATTTTTCTGTTATGCCTTTTATAATAATTGTTATAGTTTATCTATTAAAAATATTCTCTGAGTATGGTGGCAAAAGCGCCAGAAAAGTTGTATATCTGTATCTCTTTTTAGTTGTTCTGCTTTTTGTAATGTTCTATCCAATTCTTTCTGGAATGATAGTCCCTAGATGGTATTCAAGCATCCTTCAATGGTTTCCAGGTTGGAGCTTTAGATATTAATTTCGATTATAGAATCAAGATGTTTCTACCCTGCTAAGGTTAATGATATAGGTACCCGATGAAATACTATATAAGCAAGAATTTTTTCACATTACCCCAACATTCAATATAGCACCTATTTAAATTGATATAGAGAATCTGATAAACAAAAGCCCTGTACACAGCGTAATCGCGAATGTACAAGGCTTTATTTTGGTGGAAGGAGATGGATTCGAACCATCGAAGCGAGACGCAACAGATTTACAGTCTGCCCCCTTTGGCCACTCGGGAACCCTTCCATATGGAGCTGGCGGACGGAATCGAACCCCCGACCTGCTGATTACAAGTCAGCTGCTCTACCTGCTGAGCTACACCAGCACATATGCTGAATAATAAATATTCAATGTCTTCAAACAAGTTATTTGCCCTCCGACTTGAACTAGTATACCATCGAAGATATTATATGTCAACACATTTTTCAAAAATATTTTGACAAAATATTTAGAAATATTTAAGATTATTCTTCGTATTTTAATTTTAGTTGTAATGCTTTATTTACAGTCATTAGCGACTGTCTTTTACACATTTTTTACTTGATACTTTGCTACTTATTAATATTTTTTTCTAATTTAATTAATATTAGTTTTTACTAAATAATAATATATTATCATTGAATAAATTTCTTTTAATCTAAGTTTCCGTTTTGTTATTATAATTTTATGGAGATTTAGGTTTATACTGAACTGAATAAAAAATACTTATCTGAAAATATAGTATATTCAAAACACAAAAATTAAAATCCTCCAGGCTATAACCAAAAGGATTTTTATTCACTGATTTATATCAGTATCATAATTTTAAAATGGCGACCCGGAACGGGCTCGAACCGTCGACCTCCAGCGTGACAGGCTGGCATTCTAACCAACTGAACTACCGGGCCATTTAAAATAAATGGTGACCCATAGGGGAATCGAACCCCTGTTATCGCCGTGAAAGGGCGGTGTCTTAACCTCTTGACCAATGGGCCTTAATTAAATCATCGTCTAACTTTCGCTGACTGACAAAGTATATTGTACTTAGGGTTCTTTGTTTTGTCAAGCATTTTTTTATCTTTATAATACTATTTTTTGTTTATCTTTTTCATAATATACTAAAATAATATTTAAAGCATTTGGTGACCCATCGCAGATTCGAACTGCGGACACCTTGATTAAAAGTCAAGTGCTCTGCCAACTGAGCTAATGGGTCATAACTTGTGGTGTTTCCGACCACAGGTATAAATGATACTTAAAAACTCTACATTTGTCAACACTTTTTTTACGCTTTTTTTAATACTTTAAAATATATCAATATTTTTTGTCTATATGTGTATATTTTGTAATAATTTTACTTAACACCTTATAGATTACCTACCCCAAACCAGTACAATATTTATACTAGACCGTGGCTTTTTATATAAAAGAAGATAGTTTTAGTTTGAAGACTACTCTCATCAATACTGACAAAACCCTTCTTGTGGGGTTTTGTCGCTCGAAAGTCATCATGTTCCTTACAAAGTTGTTTTTGCACTATCAGAGAGCAAATTCAAACCCAAACTGTGTTCAAAATCGCAAAAAAGCTAAATTGAGCCTTCGAAACATATAAATATCGTCTCGAAGGCTTGCATTATAATTGACTTTAGACATCTATTTATAACTTACAGCTTCTCAATAATATATTAAAGCTTCTGAATAATCTGTTCTCTGTCTTTTCCTACTCCAATCAAGCCTATCTTTACACCAACAAGCTCTTCAATCCTATTAAGGTATATTTTGGCATTCTGAGGAAGCTCATCAAAGGACTTAATTTCTGAAATATCTTCTTTCCATGGTTTAAATACTTCATAAACGGGTTCACACTTTGCAAGCTCATTTAAGCTTGCAGGAAAGACCTTTGTTATTGACCCATCTTTTTTATAGCCAACACAGAGTTTTATCTCATCTAGCTTTCCAATTGTGTCTACGTGATTTATAGCAAGTGCAGTTAATCCATTTATTTTTGAAGCATATTTTATCATAACAGTATCAAGCCAACCACATCTTCTAGGCCTTCCTGTTGTAGTACCATATTCCCAACCCAATTCTCTGATTTTATCACCTACTTCATTATCTTGCTCAGTAGGGAATGGACCAGCTCCTACCCTTGAAGTATAAGCCTTCAGAATTCCATAAACCTCATTTACATATACCGGACCAATCCCAGAGCCAGTACATACTCCACCAGAAATAGGATTAGAAGATGTTACATATGGATATGTTCCAAAATCAACATCTAAGAAATTAGCCTGTGCGCCTTCAAATAATATGTCTTTTCCTTGATCGATTGCATCAGCTAAAATACTAGTTGTATCAGTAACATATTTTCTTATCTGTTCTGCATAACCTAAATACTCATCAATTATGCTCTGAGCATCATACGGCTTCCCACCATATACTTTTTCTATTATAAGATTTTTAAGTTCAAGATTTAATTTAACTTTTTTGATAAATTCATCCTTTTCCATCAAATCACACATTCTTATTCCAGAACGCTCAATCTTATCAGCATAACAAGGTCCAATACCTCTTTTTGTAGTTCCAATTTTATTATCCTCTGATCTAAAATTCTCTTGTAGCTCATCTAAACCTATATGATAAGGCATAATGACATGGGCTCTGTCACTTATTAAAAGGTGATCTGTTGTTACTCCCCTATCATTTAAGTCCTTTATTTCTTTAAGTAAAACTGCAGGATCTACTACCACACCATTCCCAATAATGCATGTTTTATTAGTATGAAGTATTCCCGATGGAATCAGATGCAGAGCATATTTTGCTCCATTTGCAACGATTGTATGTCCTGCATTATTTCCCCCTGAAAATCTCACAATAAAATCAGACTTTTCTGCAAGCATATCAATATACTTTCCCTTACCCTCATCACCCCATTGAGTTCCAACTACTACTCTTACGGCCATTATATATATCCTCCTATCTATTTAAATGCAATAGCTTATTTCCAACTATAGTATATTTATCAATTGTTATCTAATTAACTAATCAACCTATTAAATTATAACTTAGTAAAAAGTATAATACAACAAAAACTCTTATATATATATACATTTACAATAAAAAAGAGACAATTACATAATTAAATTCAACTACAAAGTAATGTGCCTCTTTACAACCAGTACATATATTGTATTTAAATAGAATTTGTTAAAGTCTCTTTTAAACTAATTTATTAATATTTAAGACTATTTGGATTCAAAATATTGATTTAATTCTTCAACTAACTTATCTGCATTAATTCCATGAACAGCACAAGCATCTTCAATACTTTCTCCTGAAGCTGATGGGCATCCTAAGCAATGCATACCATTATTTAAGAATATAGGTGTAGCACCTCTATCCATATTTAATACATCCGCAATAATCATGTCCTTAGTAACCTTTGCCATATAGTGAACCTCCTTAAGAAATGTTTAATTAAAAATCATTATACACTACTGATTAAAAAAAATATATAGTTAATTCAACTAGCACATAACAAATAACCTATTCCTATTTGCATTTTCTATATTCATTTTTCCCAATTTCATACAGATTATTTCCATAACTATCTATTATAACTGTTAGAGGAAAATCTTCCACCTCCAGCTTTCTTATTGCCTCAGCACCTAATTCAGGAAAAGCTATAAGTTCTTGTTTTTTAATACATTGAGCCATTAATGCACCTGCACCACCTATAGCTCCAAAATAAACCGCACCATATTCCTTCATTGCATTTATAACTTCCTCATTTCTAAGCCCTTTTCCTATCATTCCAGTTTCTCCAAGCTTAATTAATGTAGGAGCATATGCATCCATTCTGTAGCTAGTAGTTGGCCCTGCAGAGCCAATAACTTCACCCTCTTTTGCGGGGCATGGTCCAACATAGTATATAGTTTGATTTCTTATATCAAATGGCAGTTCCTTATTTTGATCAATCAATTCTATTAATTTCTTATGTGCAGCGTCCCTTGCTGTATATATTATTCCACTAAGTGAAATTGTATCTCCTGCTTTTAATTTCCTTACCTCATCTCTGTTAAATGGTGCTAATATATTGTAATGCATGTATTTTCCTCCTACTTTACATATATAGGTATCTTTATTGAGTTCTATAGTGTAGCCTCTGCATGACGAGTTACATGACAGCTAATATTTATTGCCACTGGTAATCCGGCAATATGGGTTGGATATGTCTCAACATTTACAGCTAGTGCAGTATTAGTTCCTCCCAATCCAGCAGGCCCGATTCCAAGCTCATTTATTTTTTGAAGCATTTCATTTTCAAGGTTTCTAACATATTCTATTTCGTTTCTTACACTAATAGGTCTCATTAATGCTCTTTTAGCAAGAATAGACGCTTTTTCCATTGTTCCTCCGATTCCTACTCCAACTACAATAGGAGGACATGGGTTTGGCCCAGCCTTATCTACAGTTTCTAATATAAAGCTTTTTACCCCATCTATGCCATCTGAAGGTTTAAGCATTTTTAGTGCACTCATATTCTCACTACCAAACCCCTTTGGAGCCAACTCTATCTTTAATGAATCACCTGGTACAATTTCATAATGTATAATAGCAGGCGTATTATCTCCTGTGTTCACACGTTCTATTGGATCTCTTACAACTGATTTTCTTAAGCAGCCTTCGTTGTATCCTCTTCTCACACCTTCATTAATTGCATCTGACAGTCCGCCTCCCACTACATGTACCTCTTGACCTATTGTCACAAAAACTACCGCCATTCCAGTATCTTGGCATATAGCAACCTGCTTTGTTGAGGCTAAGTCTGCATTTATTAATAGCTTATCAAGTATTTCAGCTCCAATTGGTGATTGTTCATTTTTTAAACCATCCTTCATTGCTTGCTTTATATCTTCATTCAGATAATAATTTGCATTCATACACATATTTTTAACTGATTCTATTATTGTACTAATATTAATATCCCGCATGTCATCAATAACCTCCATAAATAATAATTCCTCTAATTAACATACTATTTTATATTAACCCTTTAACTTGTTAACTTCAACACTATTTTTTACAATTATTTCTCAATTTTTTTGATTCTATAAGTAAAACTTTTTGGTCTTGATACTACGGTACTTGTTGCACATACTAGCTCAAGTGCTATTTTTAAATGTTCACTATAACTACACTAAATTTGTTTAATTGCTGAATAGAACAGTTTTTTTTAGGAAATAAATGATTAATTAACAATAGTATCTTTTCTTAGATATATTGACTTCAAATTACATTAACGCATTCAAAAATTTATCTTTATGCCTCATAGAAACTCCTCTGCACGGTTACATAAAATAGCGATGTTTTTGAATTTAATACTAGAATAAATTAGAATTTTTAGTTTCAGTAATATTAAAAGACAAAACAATAATATTTTAGTATAATAATATATAAGAAAGGAGGTCATTAATTGAGTCAATCTGGTAGTAATATATTAGTTTGTGTAACTCAACAGAAAACATGCGAAAGACTTATAAGAAAAGCATTAGAGTTTTCTAGTGATAATGATTCAATATTTATCATACATGTTGCAAAAAATAATTGGAGTTTCCTAGATAATGAAAAGGAAGGTGAGGCACTGGAATACCTATTTGGTATCGCTAAGTCTATAGGTGCTAACCTTACTGTTCTACGATCTGATAATATAGTAGATACAATAGTTGATTATGCACTTGAAAATAAAATTGATTTATTAGTCCTTGGTGATTCCAAAGGTGATCATAGCGAAAACTATTTTTATAAATCGTTAAAAGAGACCTTAAATGTGGTTGAAATACATGTTGTACCTAATTGATATATAAATTGTTAGTTTTTTCTAAATTAGATGGTACAATATTACTATTTTGGCTTGAAAGGCTTGACTTTAGAGTGTTTTCATTATAAAATAATGTCGAATTCCATTTTTAGGAGGTTGTACAATGAATAAATCAGATTTAATCAACTCGATTGCATCAAAATCAGGCTTAAACAAAAAAAATAGTGAAGCTGCTTTAAATGCATTCATTTCTTCCGTAGAAGATACTCTTAAGGCTGGCGACAAAGTCACTTTAGTTGGTTTTGGAACCTTCGAAGTTAGGGAAAGAGCCGAAAGAAAGGGTAGAAACCCACAAACTAAGCAAGAAATAACTATTCCTGCATCCAAAGCTCCAGTATTTAAAGCTGGAAAGGGATTAAAAGATAACGTTAACGCTTAATTAGTTACATAAAAGCCCTGATTATTGTCAGGGCTTTTTGTATTGCTATAAAAGCTATTTTTTGCTCAATTAATTACTCACACTGCTTTCTTAGCAAAAATCAAAAGTTCAAACTTATCAACATAGGATATGAAACAATTGATAAGTTTGAACATGGCAAGACTTTATATTTACTAAAGCATTTAGTTATTTAATCGTATTCTTTCAATTAGCTGGCATATAGCCTGTGAGTTGGTTAACTTACTCTCAGTATTATTGCTCTCTTTTACACTTTCAAAACAATTCCTGATAGCCCTCTCTACCTTTTGAACAGAAACTTTATTTTTATCAGCTATTGCTCTATAAATACCTTTTGGCATAGCGCCAGTTTTGCAGTATGTGTCAAATGCTGCTACTATAATATCTCTTATATAGCAATAACCAGTCATATGAGCCTTTAGGCCAGCTTCACGCATATACTTTGTAGCTAAAACCTTTAATTCATCATCATGTTGATTTTTAGGTTTTTCCTGAACATTAGTTTTTTTAGGTTCAGTGTTAAAATACTGCACTTTCTTTATGTCAGAAAAAAGCTGCATAATCCTAGTAGCGATAACAGCTTCATCGAATGGCTTTATTATATAATAGCTTGCTCCTAAGTTCATAACCCTATTAATGTAATTCTCTTGACTTACAGCTGAAAAAACAATAAATATTGGTTTTTTGGTTAAAATATTTGTTTGAGCATACTCCAAAACAGCTACACCGTCTAGCTTTGGCATAATAATATCCAATAGAACAACATCTGGTTTTTCACTATTAATTTTCTCAATTGCTTCAACCCCATCCCGAGCAGTAGAAACTGAAAAATTCTCATATTCAATTAGCTTATCGAAAAGCCTTTTTGCTGCTAATACATTATCGTCTGCTATCAAAATTTTTATCTTATTCATAGTATCACTTTTTAACCTTTCCCCTTTTTAAGCTAATTATTGATACTAAAATATTAAGCATTATCTATTAATTTCAGTATCCTCTTACATAATAGTTGCGAATCCACAGAATTGCATTCTATAATAGCATCTGCATGTTTACAATATAGGGGTCTTCTCTCATTGTACAATTCCAATAAGCTTCCATTCGTTCTGACTAATTTCCTTGATGCGTCCATTCTCTCCTCTATAATATCATATTTTGCGTCCAAGAATAAAACAAAACCTATAGATTTTAAATAGTTCATAGCCGTATCACTGTGCACAATACCGCCGCCAGTGGCAATTACACAATTGCTTTGATTAATTGATAGCACAACTTCATCCTGAATATTAAGAAAAAAATCACGCCCATGTTCTTCAACTACCTGCCTTGGATTCTTACCTGTTTTTTCAATAACAAGCTGGTCAGTGTCTATAAATTTGTAATCAAGCAATTTTGCCAACATCTCTCCAGTAGTAGTTTTACCACACCCAGGCATACCAATTAAAACAATATTATTTGTACTATTCTTTTTTATCATAAGCTATCCCACCTAGCATTCATGTCTGTAAGACTCTTGATACCAGTTGACATCAAAATGCTATCAACCAATGCCATTCTCACCATTGCTTCACAGATAGAATAAACTCTCGGTACTAATGACGGATCGCTTCTAGAAGCAAATTTGTGTACTGTTGGCTCAAGTGTTGCTACATTAACTGTTAACTGATCCTTCAATATTGTTGGAGTAGGTTTTACAGCAACACGTATCCTTATTTCCTCACCATTTGATATGCCTCCAAGCATACCCCCGGCTCTATTTGTCTTGAAACGTATACGTCCTGTTTCTTCATCATAATAAGGAGTATCATTACATTCTGATCCTTTTTTTGCTGCAACTCCAAATCCATCTCCAAATTCTATCCCTTTTACTCCTCCAATAGACATTAATCCATGAGCGATAGTAGCACTAAGCTTATCAAAAACAGGTTCACCTAAGCCTGCAGGCACACCTTTTGCAATTATTTCTATTGCTCCACCACAGGAATCGCCTTCTTTCATAACTTCAAGCAAATCTTTAGTCATCAGCTCTGCTGCCTCGGCATCAGGACAATTGATATCGTTCATTCTATAGTTCTGTTTAGCTGTCTCATACGAAAAAGGACCAGCCTTAATGCCATGGGATTCAACTGTAAAAGCTATAACATCAATACCCATGCTGTCCAAAATAATTTTAGCAACAGCCCCGCCAGCTACTCTCGCTGCTGTTTCTCGTGCTGAAGCTCTTCCTGCACCCAAGTAGTCCGAATGTTCTCCATATTTCTTGTAATAGGTATATGCAGCCTGACCAGGTCGTAATAGATCCTTATTGTCACTATGTTGCTTAACATGATAATCACCTATATCGCTGCTAGGTATTAGCATACAAACTGGAGCTCCTGTTGTTCTGTCATCCTGCATAACACCAGAAAAAATATAAACCCTATCAGCTTCAGATCTTGGAGTTGCTAATTTGGACTTACCGGGCTTCCTTTTATTTAATTCTTCTTGAATAATTTCAGCTGTTATCTTTAAACCTGCTGGAACTCCATCCACAATTACCGCTAAACCGCCCCAGAGTTCTGCAGGAATGTCAGCATTTTTTCTAAATGCTCCTGAATATGACTCTCCACAAGTAGTCACCCTAAATATTCTGCCAAATGTATTTCCTATCATAATAACCTCCCACGCCTCATTCCGGGCATAAAACTGATTAGACAAACTTCGAAAAACTCTATTTAATAAAGGTATGCATTTTTATCAACTATTCATTCGTCTCCACAAGCTGAATTTTGCCACCACAATTTTCTATACAATCTACAAAACTTGGAAAAGTGACATTCATTGCTTCAGCCGTATCGATTACTGTATTACCAGTTGAATTTAGTCCTGCAATTGCTAATGACATGACAATTCTATGGTCATCATGTCCATTTACATTACAGCCCTTTAATTTGCTCTCTTTAATAATCAAACCATCCGGCAGCTCTTTTATATCAGCGCCCATTTTAGATAGCTCAGTACACATCACGCTAATTCTATCTGTCTCCTTTAGTCTCGCCTGAGGCACATTTACCAGTCTTGTTTCTCCTTCAGCAAAGCAAGCTGCTACAGCCATAGCTGGCAGTGCATCAGGAATAGCATTCATATCTATCGTTCTCCCATACAGCTTTTGTCCTTTAATTGTTATACTATTTTTGCCATATGCAACCTTCGCTCCCATATCTTCAAGAATAGTAAGAACATTCTTATCTCCTTGGGGGTCTGACATATCAAGATTTTCAAGAGTAAACTCCTGTCCTGATATTGCTGCAAGCACCATAAAAAAGGTTGCAGAAGAAAAATCACCAGGTATAGTACATTCAAACGGTGATTACTGCTGTTGTCCTGGAATAAAAAACTCTTTCATATTATTATGTGTGTATTTAACTCCAAATTTATCCAACCACCACAAAGTAATTTCAACATATGGTACTTCATTCAACCTTGTAACCTCGATATGAGTATCTTTTTCTAGTAAGGGTGCATTAATTAAAATTGATGACAAGTACTGTGAAGTAACAGCATCTAGCTTTGTAAATCCTCCCGATGCTCTTCCCTTAACTATTACTGGTGCAGAATCATTTCCTCTTGTGGTAAATGCTTCTCCACCCAGACTATTAATAGCTTGAACCAATGGGCCGATTTGCCTTTTTCTTATTTGATAATCGCCTGTAAAAACAGTATAACCTTGTACTAATGCAGCTGTCATCATCCCAAGACGCAAGCTAGTTCCTGAATTCCCAACATCTATTATATTTTCAGGAACCATCGGTACACTTCCAACTCCTTCAGCTATATACCAATCATTTAGCAAATCATAGCTTGCACCAAATGATTTGCACAAATTCACAGCTGAAATAGAATCACTTGAGATAAGTGGGTTTTTTATCGTACTTTTTCCATTTGCTAATGCCGCAAAAAATAACGACCTTATTGTGTGAGATTTAGAACCAGGGATACTAATTATACCAGTTACATCCGATTTTGATACTTTTAAAAACATAAAATCACCTACCATATTACAATATTTTTTTTACATGTCCGTACTACAAAATTCTACATTTATATGTTATTATAAATATACTATTTAAGTCAATGTTTTTCCAATTTCAATCATTACATATAGGATAAAAAGAACAAACCTATATAAAATGACTTTTCTGTATATTCATGACTTATTGCAAAAAATAGTATGCAAATATATTATATATCAATGGAAAAGCTCGAATAAATTGATGCTAGAAACAGTCGCTGTAAATACTAATTTTGTAGCAGATACAGCGAAAATAAGTAGCTGTGAATATAACTACGAGACTGAACGCCCTGTGTTATAGGTTGGAGGAAGTGCTTGTTTTAAGCCGCAATTATTCAGCATCAATTTCATGAACAACCCTCATATTCATATTTGTATGTTTTGGTGGCGGAGGTCCAAAATATTGATAAAAGTTGCAAAGCAACTTTCCATTGTATAACTTTCTTTTTTTATCTGCTTTTTTTCCAAAAAACTTTTCAAATTCTAAATTTGATGTAATAACATAATATGACCATGAATCAAGCTTTCTAAATACTTCGCCCATTTCTTTGTACAAGCCCTTAACATAATCCAGTTCTCCTAACCTCTCTCCATAAGGAGGGTTACACAAAATAACACCATATTTATACCGTGAACTAATATCTGATACAGGCATTCTTTGCAAGTGGATTGCATCCTCTACACCTGCTTTTTTAGCGTGATACCTCGCTAAACTTATAGCCTCTTCGTCTATATCTGAACCATGTATTCTAAGCTCAATATCCTCAATTATGGCATCATATGCCTCATCTCTGGCCTCATCCCATAAATTTTGAGAGATAAAGTCCCACTTTTCAGCATCAAAATCTCTACCAAGACCAGGTGCAATATTTTTTGCAATCATTGCTGCTTCTATTGGTATTGTTCCACTGCCACACATTGGATCAAGCAGAACCCTATCCTTATTCCAATGACTTATTAGCAGCATAGCTGATGCTAAAGTTTCCTTTATAGGAGCTCCTCCAACAAGTTTTCTATATCCTCTCTTATGAAGTCCTGCACCACTTGTATCAATAGATAATGTCACTGTATCCTTAAGTATAGCAATCTCAATCTTATATCTTGGTCCGCTTTCTTCAAACCATTCACATTTGTATTTCTGCTTAAGCTTTTCTACAATAGCCTTCTTAACGATAGATTGACAGTCAGAAACACTAAAAAGCTTTGAATTAATTGAATAACCCTCAACAGGGAATTCTGCATTTTTAGGTATTATTTCATCCCATGGCAGCGCTTTAGTCTGTTCAAAAAGTTCATCAAAAGTAAAAGCCTTAAAATCTCCAATTTTTAATTGAACTCTACTTGCAGTTCTAAGCCATATATTAGTCCTGCAAATTGCTGCTTCATCTCCTGTAAATGTTATTCTTCCATCTTCCACTTTTTGATCAAAATATCCAAGCTTTTTAAGTTCTCTAGCTGTAATTGCTTCAGTTCCAAATACAGTTACAGCTATTAACTGTAATTTACTCATACTAACCTCCCACTTTAGGCGGAAAATAAATGAACTATCTAAAAATCAATATATGAACAATCTTATTTTCAACGCTTTTATTCAATGTGTACGGTTAAAATATTAACAAAATAATCAATAACAATCAAGTGTGACCAGTATAAGAGTAATTACCATAGTCAAAATCAAAATCATCAATAAGACTTATTACTTTATATTGATCAACCATTTTGTACTCTAAATCAGACAATTACTTCTAATCCCAAGAAATGATACCTTAATTATTGACATTATTAATTGTCAAAATGCACATTATATAAAATTTGCTCGCAATGCTAAAGTCTAATTTTTCTTGTGAACACTTTTAGCTCATAATTATAAATATCTTTTGCAAATATTTTAGATAAATATATAAATTTCTATATTCGATATATTAGAACACGTACTTGCTTACTGTCAGAACCATTATTCTTACATAACACATATATTATTTTTACTACAAAAAAATGACGCGCATTTACTTACCACTTGCAATATTTTGGTTTTTTATAATCAAAGCTTACAACAATTACTTTTTGGCATTTTGATTGCAAGCATTGATTACAAGGCATTTTGAAGATATTTCTACTTATTTTGCAGGAACAAAAATGAAATTATTCATTTTTTTGATTGCAATTATTAACACGTAGTGATATAATCTATAAAGTAAAAACGTCAACTTCGCAGAATGCTTTTAGCAGGTGCTAAATTCTTGCGAATTACGAGTACATATAGTTTATTATTTGGTATACAATGG
>JAEWZA010000229.1 GCA_023395575.1 Bacillota bacterium | reverse complement strand
CGTACAAACTTATCTAAATGGATTACTCCCAAGATATATGTTGAATTAGTATTGAAAATTAACAGTGGCTAATTTATCCAACTGCAAAAATTATTGAAAAATGAGCATTTGAAGAATATAATATAGTTACTATTGTTTTTTAAATAAAGTATACACAAAAAATGTGTATACTTTTTATTTGGTGTTTTTTAATACAAATGTAATGAAATTTTTCTAAAATCGAAAATTTCATTTTAAAGCTAGCTGTTATAATAGGGTTAAGCGTACTTTCAGGGGGATTAATGAGTAATAATACACTGGTAAATAAAAAGGAGCTCGTTGATAATAGAAAAATAGTCAAAAGCAAAAAGAAGAAAGGTAAGCTTAAAAGTTTATTGGGATTTTTGACCTTTGAGTTCTTATTTTTATCGCTGACCACGCCTTTACTTATATTTTATGGACCTTTTGATAATGTGAAATCCACTATTACAGGGGTTTTATGGAATTCATATACACTCAAGGAGGTGGCTAGAACATTTCTTTCAGATAAAGCAATTGAAAATATATTGGGCGATGGTTATGCTATTTCAAATGTTAACACAGAGGATATAAAGTTGCTTAAATTTGGAATACATCATACTAATAAAACAGAGCTGTTTGATATAGAGAGCAGTAATTTTAGTGGCAAGCTTTTAGTTATAGAGGATCCTACAAGAATTAAGGTAGGGTATTCAAACCAAATACCAAGAGCAGGACAGACTACTAGTAGTATAGCTAAAAGAAATGGAGCAATAGCAGCTATTAATGGTGGTGGCTTTATTGATACCAAATGGGCAGGAACGGGCGGCGCTCCATTAGGATATATTATAAGTGAAGGTAAATATATAAGTGGAGAGTCGAAGGACAAAACCACAAAGAGAGATACTATTGCATTTACTGAGGATGGAATGCTTATTGTAGGAAAACATTCGCAAAATGATTTGAAAAAATATAATGTTAAAGAAGCTATAAGCTTTGGACCACCGTTGGTTGTTAATGGAAAACCCACTATAAAAAATGGGGATGGAGGCTGGGGAATATCTCCTAGAACTGTAATTGGCCAAAAAGCTGATGGTTCTGTCTTGTTTTTAGTTATTGACGGAAGAAGTATTAAATCATATGGGGCTACATTAAAAGAGGTTCAGGACATTATGCTTCAAAAGGGTGCTGTAAATGCAGCAAACTTAGACGGAGGATCATCAACAACCATGTATTACGATGGCAAAGTAATAAACACGCCATCTGATGCTTTAGGAGAGCGATCAGTACCGTCAGTATTTATGGTAATGCCATAGAAGGAGAAATTTTGTGAAAACTTTAGTAAAGTGGTATAAGTGGATTTTGTTAGCGGTGATATTTCAATTCTGTGTTTTATTATATATTAATAATGTTTTTCTAAATTCAGATTTAACTGTTAGTATAACAGACGCAGATAAAAGTAAAGCTGTATTAACGGGAGATTTTAAGGTTCCTGATAATGCCCAAAATATTAGTATGTCCTACAATGCTGAGTATGGTGCTTATCTGTCAGATAGTATTTTACATATAATTAATGTGGACAATGGCAATATTAATAAAGTTGCAGGTATGGATAATGATAAAATAACCTATTATAAATGGCTTCCTGATAGAAATATGGTTATATTTTCATCGGATACAAAAAATGGTCAAAAAGGTATAGTTGAATTATCAACCTATGAGCCTGATTCAGAAACTTTACGACAATATCCTCAAATTGATGGATTAACTGCCAAGAGCCAAGTAATGGATATAGAGCTATCCCAATATACAAATGTTGTTTATGCTAAAATAAAGACATCTGATACGAAGTCAAAGATAGTTAGATTTAATGTTATGAGCCAATATGCTCATGTAATGAATTTAGGAGCAGATGCTATAATAAAAGAGTGTTCATTTGTTAATAAGCTTGTGTATCAAAATAAGGAAGAATCAGTATATATTTATGATGGTATAAAAAATGTCAAAAATAAAGTCCCCATTGATGCTGACAGGGTTCAGGTATTGGGTATTGACTTAAATGATTCTCTTTATATCGGAATACTTGATTCATTAGGAAAGGTATCTCAAATTTATCATCAGAAAATTAATGATGATAAGTTAACTGATAATTGGACCAAGGTTGATTTGAAAACAGCTGCAGCTATAGAGAACATTATTATATCTGGTAATGGAAATATATATACAAATGAAATTGAGGAAAACAAATTAATTAATGTTACGAATGGTCTAAAGGCTTCATATAGAGGAGAGTTTATTGAGATTTTGGAGGGTGCATTGGTTTCAAAAGAAGGAAATAAGGTTATTATAACATCTTTAAAAGAATACTAAATGATGTACTTTGAGTTCAAGTTAAGTAACTCATCTTTCTCACCTCAAAAATCTATCGGTGTTCAAGCTTATCAATTATTTCTAACTCAACCTTTCCATTGATAAGTTTAAACACCTACAATTCAACTGGTAAGGTTGAATTAAGTAATAAATATATTTTGGAGATAGTGTTTTATTTATTCTTTAATTGGGTATTAATAAAGTAAGTTTTTATATTATATTGTTATGGAGGAATTACTTATGTCAAGTAAAATTATAAATTTAACTAATGAAACTTTCGAAGAGACTGTTTTAAAATCAGATAAACCCGTAGTTGTTGATTTTTGGGCTACTTGGTGCGGACCTTGCAGAATGGTAGGACCTATAATGGATGAGTTAGCAGATGATTTTGACGGTAAGGTTCAAATTGCAAAGGTAAATGTTGATGATCAAGGTGAGTTGGCAGCAAAATTTAAAATAATGAGTATTCCAACTATTTTAACTTTCAAAAATGGTGAGTTGGCTGAAAAGGTTGTTGGTGCCAGATCAAAAGATGAGTTTTCAGAAATGATAAATAAACTGTTATAATTTTTTTACTTAGATCATTACACAAATGTAAATATTTGGATTTTGTAATTTTGAGAGCACTCATGTTTAGCTTTTATGCTGATAATATGAGTGCTTTTTACTGTCAAAATAAATGCATGAATTATCAATGGTTAGTGTAATTATTTCTAAACCATTCCATTGAAAGTTAAATGTTAAAATTTCTATTATATATAAGTTAAGAGTAAAAATAATAAAAAATTTCCTATAATGATTGTGAATTCCCTTTTTATTTTTACATGTATTATGTACGTCAATAAAGAGTCAGTTGCGATTGCTGCTTTATACGAAAGCAATTGATTTTAATTATTGATAGTACAAAAATATTTAAATTTTAGGAGGAATTTGCAATGACACAGACAATCAGAATTAGAAGAGGTACAAAAAGTGAACTTATTAACTATGGAGCTCTTGAGCTCGCGGAATTAGGTTTATGTACAGATACCAGAGAGGTATATAT
>JAEWZA010000225.1 GCA_023395575.1 Bacillota bacterium | reverse complement strand
GGTACAAAGAGAGGAACTGGAGGAATGGTCACAAAGCTAAAAGCTGCAAAAATTGCTACAAGATCAGGAGTAAACGTAGTTTTAACAAATGGAAGTAACCCTGAAATAATTATGGATATAATTAATGGACAGGAGCTTGGCACCATTTTTGTTGGAAATGGTAAGTAAATAAAATCAAAATTAAAGTGCACAGAGAATGTTAGATTTTATTCTTTCACTCTCTGTGCACTTTTTATTTAAACTTTTGTTATACTCATTGCTTTATGGAATAACGTCCATGTCCTCGTCTGGCAAAAAAGGGATATCTAAATTGGAGCCCTGACCAACTTGTTGGGATTGAGTATTTGCTCCTTGCGAAGAGTTAGGTGGAGGTCCTACAATACTAGAGGCACTGTGGATAGGACAATATTCACCTTGAGGAATTTCATATATCCAATCCTTAATCTTTGACACTAAAGATGGATCTTTAGGAAGATAAGGAACTGGTCTCTGAATAAATACTCTTTCTTGTACTGATGAAGCAGGACAATGTTCATTTGCTAACAATGGTCTGCCGTATATGTCTTTGCTAGTAGTATCCACTTTTGCAAGTACATGGACATCGCAGGTATCTGTAGGTTCTGTACCTTTAGCAAAATATTCGGTTCTAATTGCATTGCCTCTAGGGTCTTGGCTACAATGATCACCGGGTAATTTACCTGAATATATGCATATGGATTTCTTTACAATTCCCCCAGGTTGTTGGAAGTCTTTAACCTCTAAGTCAGCATGTATCCTATTCATTACTTTATTCCATAATGTAAGGGATTGATTGTACTCAGAGTTTTTTAATGATTTTGGATTATTGTATCCATACCATGTAGCACCTACATAATAAGGTGAATATCCAACAAACCATTTGTCGTAATTATCGTTGGTGGTACCAGTTTTTCCTGCAGTGGGTATAACCTTTCCGGCTGAGTTTTTAACAGTTCCTAGTCCGCCTGAAGCAGCTGTACCAGATGTAACAACATCTCTCATCATATTAGTCATAAGAAAGGCAGTTGTTTCTTTATAAACAATGTTCTTTTTTTGAGTTTCAGTCTTATCAAGTACTATATTTCCACTTTCATCAGTTACCTTTGTGTATGAAATTGGTTCAAGATAGACACCATTATTGACAAAGGGAACATATGCAGAGGACATAACTAATGGATTGACACCTTCATTAAGACCACCAAGAGCCATAGAAACATAGCCTTCTTTAGATCTATCAATATTTGCCTTCTTAAGGTATGCAATTGATTTATCAGCACCTAAATAATCCATAAAAACTTTCGCTGCTACAACATTTATGGAGCTCCTAATACCGCTTCTTATTGTAGAAAGGCCTCTAAAACTTGATTCGGAGTTTTTAGGATATGGTGTAGTTGGGTTTTGTGGATCAAGATAAATTGGAACATCATCTACAACAGTTGCAGGTGTTATTAAGCCTAAGTCTATTGCTGGTCCATAAACAGCTATTGGCTTAAAGCTTGAACCAGGCTGTCTTTTCATAGAAGTAGCTCTGTTAAGAGTGAAATTTCCTTTTTTATATCCATATGCTCCATACATACCACGAATTTGTCCTGTAGTAGGGTCTAAAACAAGCATTGCAGATTGAGCCTGCATATCGGGATTGCTAATCTTTTTATTTACTGGAAAATTTTCTATATTTGTGAATTCTTCATTCATTATCTTCTGAATTTTGGTGTCTTGAGTGGTATATATTTTCAAGCCACTGTTATAAATCTTTATATTTGCAGCATCACTTGAAATATTGTACTTTTCCATTAAATCTTTTTGAACTTGAGTCAGAACATAGTCAACAAAATAACTCTGAACATTATTAACAGAAACATTCTCATCTACATTACTTTCATAGATTTTTAGTTCTTCTGCAATAGCTTCATTATATTCGTTTTGAGTAATTTTACCTTGATCCAGCATTGCTCCCAAAATAATTTCCTGACGGTCTTTGTTCCTTTTTTTATTATTCTCACCCAAGGTAGGATCATAATATCCAGGAGATTTTGTAACACCTGCGATACTTGCACATTCTGCAAGCGATAAGTCCTTCACATCCTTATTAAAGAACTTTTTTGCAGCAGCCTGTACTCCATAGCAGCCTGAACCTGTAGTAATACGATTCATGTAATTATCAAGAATTTGATCTTTTGATAGATTACTTTCAAGCTGAATAGCTTGCCATGCTTCTTGTACTTTTCTTTTTATTGTGGTATCTTCATTGCCTGTAATATTTTTAACTAATTGTTGAGTGATGGTACTACCACCAAAGGAAGCATCTCCAAAATGTATTATATAACTAATAGCAGCCTTCACAAATCTTTTGCTGTCAACGCCTCCATGATTATAAAAATTCTTATCCTCAATTGCAATAAATGCATTTCTCAAATTATCAGGAATTTCTGAATGAACAACGACAACTCTGTTCTCACTGCCTTTAATCTGAGCTATCTCAGCGCCGTCTGAATCATATATAAAAGAAGTAAGTTTAGTCAATTCCAGTTGATCAGGTGTTATTGCATCAGCGCTTTTTAAATAACCAAGGCAAGCGCCTCCTAATATACCTGCAAAGGTGCATCCTATTGATATAAAGATAACAACTACTGTTTTCAAAACAGCGAGAGCAAATTGAGAATATGTGCTTTTTTTCTTTATCTTCTTTTTTTGCTCACTTCTGCCTGAAGCAGTATTTTCATTCGATTTCATACATAACCTCCATAACCAAAATCACAAAATATATAAGTTGAGTATCTCCCTATGTGAGTTAGTGAATATAGGAAATAAATAAATATTTGTCTAGGACATTATATCACAAATAGATGACAAGTGTATAATTTTTGCTAAAAGTCAATTAGGGTACATATTCTTATAGTGTTTTATGGCGTGGATGGACATAGAATTACGTAGCAAATAAGCTATTTGATAGTGGAGGCCTTATCAGCTCGAAGAAGCACAATTTTTTATGAACTATGTTTACATATTGATAACGGAACAAAACCACATAAATAAGAATTTATTTCTCTATTTCCCAGAGCAAGCTACTTTCATACTGTAATCATGTATATTCTTTGGAGTGCGTAATTGTAATTTTTCAAAAAATACTCCATTTCATTTTACATTTGACATGGAGTATCTCAATATAGCTATTAATATAAATTTCTAACTCAAACTTCTCAGTTGAATATAATGCTTAAAGCCTAATATATCAGGTGTGGTAGAATTATCAAATGAAAAGTAAATAATTTCATTTGATAATTTAGTTTGCGCACAACAAGCCATCATTGGTAATCTTAAGTATTACTCTACTTTTCATCTGAAAGTTGAGGTAAATTACATTTCTGTTTGGCCTTCGTCAATAACAGAGCTCTTCTTATAATCTTTCTTTTTACCCATCAATAATGATTTTGAAGTCTGGTTTTCAAGCATTTTACAATTTCCGTCAAATAGACTGCCTTCTTCACATATAAAGGATTTTACTTGGATATCTCCCATCAATTTTGCTGTAGATAAAAGTTTAAGCAAACCTGAAGAGGAAACATCTCCATCAATGCTACCTGCAACATGAATATTTGATGCTGTGACATTACCTTTAATGCTAGCAGCTTCACCTATAAAAAGGTCGCCTTGAACAGAAATATTTCCTGTTAATTTGCCATCTATTCTGATAATTCCTTTAGAATTAATATCTCCTATTAATTCTGTATTTGAACCAATTAAGGTATCAAAGGTTGCTTTTTCAAAATCTGTCTGTCTATTAAACAATGTCTTTCCTCCCTTAAAGTTTGTATTAAATTATTTCAAATTAATGATAACTAATAAATACTATTTATATTTTAAACTATATTTATTTGCTTGAATTAAAATCAACATACTCAGTTGGGTCGACAGGAATATTATTAATTCTAATTTCAAAATGCAGGTGAGGTCCTGTGCTTAAGCCTGTACTACCCACTAATGCTATTTTTTGACCTTTATCTATACGATCACCTTTCTTTACTAATAGCTTTGAAGAGTGGGCATATAATGTACGATAACCATTTCCATGATCTATTATAACATTGTAACCATATCCATTGGAATATCCTGAGAACTCAACAATACCTGCAGCGGATGCTAATATTGGATCTCCTTTAGACGAGTCTATATCAACACCGTCGTGTTCTTTATTAACTTTTTTAATGGGGTGGTTCCTCATACCAAAAGGAGAACTGATTTTTCCTGATGCAGGAACCAAGGTTGGAATAGCATTAACTACCTTTTCAAGTTTTTCTTTTGAACTTTTTAGTTCACTAAGCAATTGTTCATCTGAATTAAAATTTTTATTTAATTGTTCTACAATACTATTTAGCTTGATCAAGTCTAAGCCTACTTGGCTCGTGCTCCTGCTTTTGGGAGTAGAACCTCTATCAGATTTTGATATATAATTATCAGCTATTTGTTTATACATCGTAGTAAACTCATTAATTTTTTGCTTACTAGCAGCCTCATTTGATTGCAAAGCTTTTATTTGATTATTACTTGCTATCAACACATCATTTTGTTCAATAAGCGATAGTGATAAGTTTTCTATCTGATCCTGCAATTCTTCTTTGCTTAACTCTTTAGCTTGTACATTGTTCTGTGACAAATTAATGATATATACTGAAAATGAAATTGAAAGAACTAATAGCAAGGCAGCTAATATTTTTGCAAAGGGTGCTTTAATGGAATACTTCTTAACACTATCGTTACTATTTGGAATTATAACTATTGAGTAGGTCTTATTTAGTTTTTTGATAATACTTGAAAAATTCATTAGTAAATACCACCGTTCTTTATTTACAGTTTTAAATATTTAGTATACGAAACCATTCAGTGCTTATTTCTGCCTATTAGAGGAAATAAATCCATTGTATTTTAACCAACAGTTTGGGTATTTATGAATTATATATAGAAGGTCTCAGTCCCAAACAAAAGTATCACCTGCAGTCAATAGTAATTGGCTAATAAATGGTAGTACAGAAAAAAATAAGAAAAATGAACATAACTAAAAAATTTTCAACAAAAAATAAAAAATACTACTTTCTTTATAACATTATTAAAATAATGTTGCAATACTTTTTGCGAAAATTAGAATTTCAGTTTATATTTATAGTTGCAAGAAATTAGTGTTAAGAACGATGGGAGATCAGATTATAAATAGATTTGCAATTCTGATAATAACATTATAAAAAAAATAATTGGAAAATAAAGGTTTAAATATATATATGTGTGGAATACTTATAATAACGGCAAACTGATTCAATTAATACATTGTGATTTGTCCCTTACGAGGGACATTTTTTTTGGGAATTTATCTATACTGATGTCTTATTGCAGAAAATAGTAAGCAAGTACAATATATATCTAAGCTCGGTTAGAAATTGATGCTAGAAATTATAGATGAAGAACAATATTGTAGCGACACAGCAGAACTAAAGTAGCCGACCGGATAACAAAAGACAGGAATGCCTTGTGTTATCCGGTCGGCGGAAGTGCTTGTTCTTCACCGAAATGAATTCATCGTCAATTTCAAGAGCAAGCAATAGTATATACTGCATGGGAGTACTATTTAGGCAGTTTATTGTTCATATATATTATTTCTTGTTTTGCAACAGTTCCATTCTAGACTAGATAAAAATTAGTTGTTTCAGAATATGAATTACATTGCTCTTCCAGGGATAATTGCATCTACAATACCATAAACTAAAGCACCAATTAAGGCAGCAAATAAAGTTATATTGTATCCTGGAACAAAAAACTTTATAGCGTAAATAATAGCAGCAGCTAGTATAAAACCAGATAATCCTCGACCAAATGGAGCAGCATTAATTCCAGAAACCATATTTACAAGCAAATCTAGAACTGCAAGAACAACTGCGGCGATTGCAAGTGAAACCCATGATGAAATTGTAAAACCAGGTGTAAAAAATGCTGTTATGGCTAAAACTACTGCTCCAACAATCAGGCGCAATAAAAACTGCCCAATACTGGAACGTTCCTTATGCTCAACCTTTTCCATAGTAAATTATCCTTTCTTGTTAGAGATATTTTAACTACAGTATATTTTTCTCTTTATTCATAATAATATTCTGATAAGTTTTGGAAGGATTAATAACTCGAAAGTATAGTTGGTGCTTACATGGTGTACTTTCGAGTTTTGAGTTCATCAAATTTATTTTTTCAAAAAATAGAGATAAATATGCATTAGGATAATAAAAAGTGCAAACAATATAATCATAAAAATTTAGGAAGGAGAGAGTTACGAAATATAAATTTGCGTAGCGGAATTATTATGAATGAGAATGAAATAGAAATTACAACTTATGATAGGCTGCTTAGAGCATGGGAGAATTCTATGGAGCTTGTTAGAGATTATGAAATGTATTCCAAAAGAATAGAGGATGAGAAGGTTAAGGATGTTTTTAAAGAATTTGCTGAGGATGAAGGAATGCATGCATCAAAACTGCGAAACATGATTTTGGATTATAAAAACGAGTTTAAATAAGGAATACAAATTTTGGTGAGTTTTATATTAATATATCAAAAGTAAACTGCTTAAATAGTACTCCCGTGCAATATATATCTATGGCTCGCTCCCGAAATTGCTGCTGAAATAATTGCGGTGAAAAACAAGCACTCCGTCGGTATGACCAAGGCATCCTGTCTCGGGTCAATACTCACAGCTACTTACTTCCGCTATGTCGGATACAATACTTGTTCTTCACCTACTATTTCTAGCATCAATTTCTAACCGAGCTTCGCAATTAGATATATATCGCACTCGCGTACTATTTCTTGTGACATACATCGTTATACAGTAAATTTTGTTTTGCAACATCACCCAGCAAGCTTTATTTGCTCAAACTTAATCCCTGCAATTTTTTCTGGAATTTAAGCAAGGACTAAAATAATATAAATCAAAGCTTTTGGTATTACTTTAGCATAAGTGTATCAATTTTTTCTAATGTTTTATAATTATATGAAGAAACAATTCCATCCTGAATGTAATAGAGCTTATCGCCAATATATAAGTTGCGACGGCCATATGGTATATAATTACCATAAACTTCAGGCTGTATGTACTCCAAAATACCCTTTAAATTAATTTTGTTGTTATCTAAATTAATAACTGCAGAACCTTGGCTACTTTTATTCGAAGTATCTGTAATATATGCATCAAAGACTACATTATTGTTAGTTTTATCAAACATGACTGCTTTATGATTATGGAAGACTTCTGAATAGCTGCCAGAGTCGCCAAGAACATAGTTTGATATTTCTTTAGGCTTACCCATGTCAGCTACATCAAATAACGATAGCTTAATTCCGCCTTGCCTTGTACCCACGACAACTTCCTTACCAGTAGAATCTTTTTTATATATTTCATAGGTATCCTGACCTATTCCCAAAATCAGGTTGTCTCCAACAGGATGCAGATAATTGCTAAAGCCAGGTATTTTTAGTTCTCCTGTTACTTTAGGGCTCTTTGGGTCAGATAAATCAAAAACAAACAGAGGATCCATTGTTCTATAGGTCACTATATATCCCTTATCTCCCATAAAACGTAAAGAATATATCTGCTCACCCTTTGCTAAGCCTGTTACTGAACCACATATATTAAGAGAATTATCCAGGATAAACAGGTTGTTTTCACTATTCCAGGTCGTAGCTATTCTGAAATAACCATTGTACTCATCCATAGAAAATTGATTTAGCACATAACCATCTACATTACCAGAGCCAGCATACCCTATTTTCATTCCATCTATATTAAATTTGGTAACTGTTGATTTACCAGTATAGTTATTACCAACTAAATAAATAGATGAAGTATTCATGTACATAATATGTCCGGAGGCTGTAATAGCTTCAACCTGAGTTTTTTCATTATTACTTATATTAATGGCAGATATAACTAAGTAACCATATGACTTTCCATCAGGTAACAACATTATGTCACTAATGGATAAGGCTTCGTGCTTATCGCTTACTACTGTATCTCTCATATAAGGCAAAAATATATCGTTATATACAGAGGTGTTTGTTACAAGGTACACTATATCACCATTTTTACGACTGGATTGATAACTGCCCTCCATTTCATGGCCCTTAATAAATGTTGGATTTTGATGGTCTGAAATACTATAAATATCTACAAAACTGTAGTTTTTATATCTATAAGGCATATATAGCTTGGCATTTGGAGCAATATCTGTAGTTGCTTGAATGTCATCAGTGTTAGATTTAACTTTCTGCTCATTCTGAGTTTCATATCTATTTCCCACTAAAACAAGGCGATTTTCATCAATGTATATTTCAGCTACTGTTTTATTTTGCGGTAGCTTGATAACGGAAGACTCCTTTAAAGCTCCTTTACTATCAGTGCTGACAATACGGACTGCATTGTTTCCAGCTATATAAATGTACTTTCCATCTGTTTTAACAATATCAGCCTCATCAATTCCTTGCACTTGTGTATTTGTGGTAGAATAATCAGATGAAGAATTTGTTGCATCTGATAGAGGTGAATTGCTTACAGATGCATCTGCAGCTTTTGAGGCTTCTAAATCTACAGCTTCGGTAAAGGTTCCTAATAAACTTTCACGCCTAATGTCCGGCTGAGACATAACTGATTTTATTTGTTCAAGAGAAGTTGCTTTTACTGCAGCTCCTATTTTTAGCTTGATATTGCTTGCAAGTTTTGTATTTTCTTTTAGTTTAATTTCAGTATCACTTATAGCAATTATTTTGTTATAGTATGAAACCTTACGACCCAATATGTCCTCACATATTACTTTTAGTGGTACCATTGTACGCTGGTTTAGAATAGAAGTTTTTGCATCAAGCAGAATTTCTTTTTCTGAAGAACCATCCTTAATGATGTATTTCTTTTCACCAATTGGAAATATGTATTGTTTGCCGTTAGAGTTTATTACCGCTTTTCTTTGGGCTCCATCATAGCTGACATCGGCATTAAAATATTCTGACAGTGCACGTAATGGAACTAATGTGCGGTTGTCAATAACTGTGGCTGCCACATCAAGATTTTCTGGATCTAAAGGTGAAATCTTATCCTGTGAAAGTATAAGTGGACTTCCTACATAAAGATAGACATCATTGTTTGGATAATTTTTTGCAGCTGTGTTTTCTTGGATTGGTAGATCTAATGACTGACCTGAAGCAGGAAACACCATACTAAATAAAATTGAAATAGTCAGAGCTAAAAAGCTACCAGATATAAGCTTTTTTTTCATTTTAAGTTCATCCTTTCTACATTTTGTTTTAACGCGTTGTGGTATTTATTTTAAGAAATTTGAAGGGTAAAAATATATTACTAGTTTAATATTACATCCGTACAAACTTACTTAAAGGTTATATGAATGCTGTAAATTTGCGTGTTTAGCTGAAGTAAACATTCACTGCATTCCATTAAGTTATTTTGTTATGTATACCAATAATTCGCAACAATTGATTACTTACTTTGCTCAACATTATGAACTATAATAGTTGGTAATTATTTTCCTTATTCCTTCATTACGACCTATTTGTCTACTGTTAAAGCCTAGTAATTATATTGAATTTGGTAGATAATATAATATGTATATTAGCTTAGACGATAATAGTTTGAATTTGTTCCGTGATATTCTAAATTTAATACTACTTTTCATAATGATAAATATTGTGTATTCTTAATATATAAATCTCAATATTAATTGCGGATTGGTATTGACAAATTCAAAGGGTTTACTAACTTATATAAAGCTAAAAAGGAGTGTAGGATTATGAAGGTTATTGCTATTAATGGAAGTCCACGTAAAAACGGAAATACCACCCAGGCGCTGAAGGTTATGGCAGATGAGCTGGAGCAGCAGGGGATAGAAGTTGAAACTATTCAAGTTGGACATCTTGATATTCATGGCTGTATCGGCTGTGGGTATTGTTGGACTTCAGATGATCATCACTGCGTTTTCAAGGACGACATTGTTAATGAGACTGCGAAAAAAATGCGTGAAGCCGACGGATTTATTTTGTCATCTCCAACCTATTATGCAGGAATAGCAGGAACTATGAAGGCTTTCTTGGACAGAGTGTTTTTTACAAGCTCTGCTTATTTTAAATACAAGGTAGCAACATCTATTTCAGTTGTAAGACGTGCAGGTGGTGTAGATGCTGTACATCAGCTCAATAACTATCTCAATTTGGCTCAAACAGTCATACCGCCTTCTCAATACTGGACTATAGCATATGGAAGGGAAGAAGGAGAGGTTCTTAAGGATGAGGAAGGAATTCAAACTCTTCGCAAAAATGCTAGGGCAATGGCATGGCTGCTCAAGACAATTGAACTAGGCAAGGATAAAATTCCTTACCCAGTGGAAGAAAAACGTGCTATGACAAATTTTATAAGATAATAATTTGATAATGAATAAAAATTTTTAAATTATATGATGGTAAATGATTTTTGATGATAAATAAATATAGGGGGAACGAGTCCATGTAGGTGAAAATAATAGAAAAAATTAACCTGATAAATACATGGATTAATTATAATGAAGCAATTTTCTCAAAAAACACTATCAAAGAATAAAATATATACAATCGAAATAACAGGCTTGACTCATGAGGGCCAAGGAGTAGGTAAGCTTGACGGGTTTGCTGTGTTTGTAGATGGCGCTCTTATGGGTGAAATAGTTGATGTTAAAATTATTAAACAGACAAAGAGCTATGCAGTGGGAAGTGTTGTACGATTTCAAAAAACTTCTGAGAAGAGAATTGAGCCATTTTGTCCGGCTTTTGACAAGTGCGGTGGATGCTCAGTTCAGCATATGTCCTATGATGCACAGTTAGAATTCAAGACAGATACTGTTCGTCAGAATCTTAGGAGAATTGGTGGACTTGATAATGTACAAGTCAACAATGCCATTGGAATGGAGCACCCCTTTCATTATAGAAATAAAGTTCAGTATCCTGTTGGGAACTGTGGTTCTGATGTAGTGGTAGGATTTTATGAAAGGGGTTCTCATAATATTGTTGAAAGCAAGGAGTGCAATATTCAACCGCCAGAAAGCAATGAAATCAGAGATATAATTCGTGATTTCTTTAAAGCAAATGGAATTACTATTTATAATGAAAAGACGGGCAAGGGTTTTTTACGACATGTAATGGTCAGAAAAGGCTTTAAAACTAATGAACTAATGGTTGTACTGGTGGTAAACGGTAAAAAAGTGCCTAAAGCAGACCAATTGGTAAAGCTTTTGTGTGATAGATATGAAAACATTAAGAGTATTATTGTTAATATAAATACCAGAAACACAAATATCATTTTGGGTGATAAGAATACTTGTATTTATGGGCAGGGCTATATTTCAGATTATATTGGAAAATACAAGTTTAATATTTCACCTCTGTCCTTCTTTCAAGTCAATCCTGTTCAAACAGAGGTTCTGTACAATAAGGCTCTCGAATATGCAGGACTTACAGGTAATGAGACTGTTTTTGACCTGTATTGCGGCATAGGAACTATTTCGCTATTCCTGTCTGAGAAAGCGAAAAAAGTCATTGGGGTAGAGGTTGTACCCGATGCAATTGCCGATGCTAAAAAAAATGCCCAACTAAACGGCATAGAGAATGTTGAATTCTTGGTGGGTGAGGCAGAGACCGTAATTCCGAAGCTGTATGAAGAGGGCGCTAGGGCAGATGTGGTTGTAGTTGACCCACCAAGAAAGGGTTGTGAAGAGAGTCTGCTGAAGACCCTTGTTGACATGCAACCCCAGCGCATCGTATACGTAAGCTGTAACCCGTCCACACTGGCACGAGACGTGAAGTTTTTGTGTGAGAATGGATTTGAGGTAAAGTATGTGCAGCCAGTGGACATGTTCCCGTGGAGTGGGCACGTAGAAGCGACAATTCTGATGACAAGATGTGGTTCAGAGGATAAAAAGTAGGGTTTGACCACAAGATGTTGTGGTTTTGGAGCGAAAATTGAGCAAAAATTCGGGCAAAAAAGTGCTGTTTTTGAGCCTCAAAAATAGGCTAAAATATAGATGACATTTTAAATTCGTAGGAAAATGAGTGATTTAGAAACTTTAATAGCTAGAAGAAACAATTTGTGAAAATTTAAGTTAGAAAGGGACAAATCATGGCGAACGATAGTTTTAATGGAATAAAATTACCTGATACTCTTAAAC
>JAEWZA010000137.1 GCA_023395575.1 Bacillota bacterium | reverse complement strand
ATAATAAACTATGATGAACTTATACTAATTCAACAAATATCTTGGGAGTAATCCATTTAGATAAGTTTGTACGGAAGTATCAGTAAGCAAATACTTTAAGCTTGCCTACAAGGTTTATAAAATAATTAGCACAACGCGTTAACTTAAGTTTATTATAAGAAATTATGCTAAATTATAGACAGGAGGTCCAATACATGAAAAAAATATTATTTCCACTGGTTATTGTTATTTGTATTGTGACCTCTATGCTGTCAGACTCAATGGCTGTATACACAAAAACACTGCCAGCCATATCAGGGACAATAACTGCTAAAATTATTGATATTAATGATTATCCTCTTTGGAGCTATGAAAAAGAGTTACAGCACCAATATAGAATAAATGATATTGTACAATATAACGGAAAATCATATAAGCGTAAGGATTCAGGTTTCTTTAATTATAAAACACCAGATGAAAATAAAAGCTGGGTATTAATTAGTTAATACGCTTTTTATAACTCTCAAAAAGTTCTGTCCTGCAAGCTTATTGACAAAAGCTTCACTATAATTTAGCTTTAATAATTCATTTAGCAGGTTATTAATGCATTGTACCCCTTCTAAACCTTCAGGTGTAGCATCTATTCCATCATAATCTGCACCTAATCCAATAGTGTCTTCCCCTGTTAATGCTGCAATATATTCTATATGCTCTATTACATGCTTCATGGAAGCCTTTGTGTCACTGCAAATAAAATCAGGGCACAAATTTATTCCTGTAACACCACCATTTTTCTTTAACGCCAAAAGCTGATCATCTGTAAGATTTCTTCTATGATTGCAAATTTTCTTAGCATTAGAATGAGATGCGATTATCGGGGCTGAGCTAATGCTTATAACATTCCAAAAACCAGGTTCAGATAAGTGTGATACATCTATCATCATACCAAGCCTATTCATTTCGGCTACAACATTTTTACCAAAGGGTGTAAGTCCACCACCTGTGATTGCATCAGCTACTCCATCTGCAATCTGGTTTCGGTAGTTCCAAGTCAACGTAATTGCTCTTACTCCCAACTCATATAACATTCTCAAGGCAGATAGGCTTCCTTCTAGTGCATCTCCGCCTTCAATAGTAAGTATTGCAGCAATTTTATGGGCTTCAGTAGCAGATAATATATCGTTGTAATTACGACATAACGAGATATCATCTTTATTGATTTCGATTTCTTTGTATAATCTGTCAATTATATCAATAGCACGACACAACGCACCCATTTTAGCATGTTTAGGTGAAATAAATGCTGCAAAGAACTGAACAAATCTATTATATTCTTTAAGTCTCTTTAAATCAATATGTCCTTTATTTTCACAAAGCTGTTCACCTGTTTCCATAATGGTCGTAATTGTATCACAATGTGCATCTACTATTATCATTTAACAAACCTCCACACGCCCAAATAAGGCACAAAATTAATATAAAGCTACCTGTAGTAAACTCTCTTAATAAAACCACAATGCTAAATTGGCCTTACTTTTTGGATTCCTACTAATATTCACTTAAATTTCCCCAGTGATAAACCTTTTATACTTCCTCGCACGCCATATACCATTTGTGAGAAGTTTTATCTAAAAAACAGGCAATATGTCTGTTTTAGGTTCATTCAAATATTTCGGCAACAAACAATTGATAAGTTTGAATACCCATAGATTTTTGTGCGGGAAAGTTTAATTATCTTATTAAAATGCATTTTTAATAAGATTAATTTTATTTATATCGTTATTATTTTTCATTAGGACTTCTACAATATCAAACCGAATGCGTTTATCTATATTGCCAGTGTTAGTTAAGTATATAGATGCAAGTAGCTTAATCTTCTCTTGCTTTTTGAATGTGACAGATTCACTTGGAACTCCAAAACTATAAGATTTTCTGGTTTTAACCTCTATAAAACAAATATATTCACCTTCTCTTGCAATTATATCTATTTCACCTATTCGTCCAACCCTATAATTTAATTTTAGGATTGCATAACCATTTTCTATAAGAAACTCAACTGATTTTTGTTCGCCCTCAGTACCAATGGCACGGGTATTATTATTTGCCATATCTATCTCCATAGCTTTTATCAACACTGCCAATAAATATTAATATTTCAGCAACAACTTCATATATCTCAGGTGGAATTTCATTACCAATACCCAATGCAGATAAGGTTTTAGCTAGATTGCTGTCTTTGTATATAGGAATATCCTTCTCTTGAGCTTTTTCTATAATCTTCTCTGCTACAATGCCTTTTCCAGTAGCAATTATCCTTGGTGCAGCATCTGTCTCAGGAGAATATTGCAAGGCTGTGGCTTGTTTAATTTCCCTTTTAAATTTCTTTTTCCCCTGTGACATATCTCCCACTCCCTTTTTAATTCAAATCAGTACATCAATATTATTTGGATTCCTTATGAATTCCTTTTTGGCTTCTTCTTCAAAGTTCACAATACTTAATGGTTCATCTAATAATCTATAGGTAAAATCAACAAGTCTAAATCCCTTTTCTAGCAAACTAGTGTATAGCATTTTATGGTTTTCTTTTAAAATATCAAAAACTTCACTGTTCTCAAGTCTGAAATTTGTACTTATATTTTTCTTGTCCACACTTAGCAGGGTATCAATCCTTCCAATATTACTGCTGTCCAAGGATATTAAAACTGTTATATTTGAGGCGTCAAGCTTTTTTGACTTTGAACCTCTTTTTAACATATAAAGCTCTCCTGTAGTATTCTGATTAAATAAGCTCAATGGAATTTGCACATATGAGCTGTAGTTATTAAGTTGATTGATAAAGTTTATGTTGCTTTCTAAATTTCCTACTATATTCATTGCTGTTTGCTGCATAGATATGGGTAGCTGCTGTATACTGCCTTTTAATGCCTGAAGTACGTCATCCATATTTTTATAAAGTTTAACAGGATTTATTTCATCACTATTCTGGTTTATTTTAATAAATAAATTCTGCAGCTTGTTTACTGTATCCTCAAAATTTCTTATGCCCTTTGCTTCTGAACTTAATTGGTCAAAAGCAGTGTCACCGCCTTGAATTTTGAAAATTGAAGAGTTTATTTCCTTGGCAATTAGCTTTGACGCTGACAATTCTTCTGCTGACAATTTTCCACTGTTTATAAGAGAATCAATCTGTGAGTTAAGTTGATTCAAAGCTGTCAGATCTCCCTTACCAAGGGGCTCTCCACCTTTTAGTAAATTACTGATTTGCTGCTGGATATGATTTTGATTGCCTTTGGTATTAATATTCAAAGAATTATCTGATTGCTGTGTAGCTGCTTTACCTTCTGCAGCCAGATTTGTGTTGTTGTCCAACCCCTTTGTACTATTTAATGCCTCTGATAAATTTGCAGAATTATTATTTATAGTAGCATTGCTTTGTAAACTATTAGATATATTGCTTTCTGCTTTGTTATTAATATTAATAGCATTGTTCGCAGTAGTTTTAGCATTTTCAGATGCATTTAATATACTATCAGCAGCAACATTTACATTGTTGGTACCTGCTGCAGTAGAATTGTTTCCATTCGCCGTTACAACTGCATTATTAGCTGGCGTTGCAGAACTAGAATTCATTGTTTTAACGGTATCTACCATTTCATTAGATGCTATCGGTGTACCATTACTTGATATATTATTAATTTGATTCTTAGCCGTCATTTCAGCTGCCAATTTTCCAAGAATACTATTAACTATACTAAGGTTAGCAGTATTTGAAGAATTTTTTCCGTCACTGCCTATAAGCTTAAGTAAATCCGAAATATCATTACTTATTTTAAGTCTTCCCGTCAAAAGATTTTGCAGCTTTTCAATACTACTTTGACTATCAGACATATTCGCTGCAGTTAAGAAAGCAGCAGAATCTGCTTTTAATTGTGTATTATTACTCAATAAGTTCATAGCCTTTGACATATTTTCAGCATTGACAGGAAGATTTTGTTTCTGCAAAGCTTGAGCAAGCTCAATATTTTTATCTGTAACAGGCAAATTCAATCCCATTAAGGTATTTTTTATATTTTCAAGTGCTGAATCAACTTGAGGTTGTATATTACGATTTGCAACCTCTAATGCAGGCTTTCCATCAACAATACCTCTAAATACAAAATTAACATAATCACCATCTGAAGCATCAACTGGAGTCATGGCACTAGCTGATACCGTTGACCCATCTGACAGCTTTAAGTTAAGCTCACTGCCTGAATTTTCAAGAACTTGTGCTCTAACTGTATCACCTGGTTTTAATTTGCTTAATATATCTCCACCATTATTTTGTATAATTCCTGCTGCAGGAACTAATCCATCAACTCTCAATTTAACACCTCCAAATTGGTTTATTATCATTTTTTATATGGCCTTTAAATTTCCAGTACAAAAAGGTTATATATATTCTATTTTGATATTATCTTTTAACTCAGCCAAGTTTTATTTATAAAGCTTATTCTATGTATCGGACAAAGTCCCAATTTCTTTATAGCAGAAATATGTTGTGGTGTACCATAACCTTTGTGTACAGCAAAACCATACTCTGGATATTTAGAATCATACTCCTTTATTATTCTATCCCTTGTAACCTTTGCAAGTATTGATGCCGCAGCGATATTCATGCTTAGACTATCGCCCTTTATAATGGGCACTTGTTTTGCAGCAATGTTTTCAAGCTTAACTGCATCTAAAAGAATACAATCCGGAGTAGGCTTAAGCTGACATAATGCCTCTTTCATTGCATTTTTTGTAGCATTTAATATATTTATTTCATCAATACTTTTTTCATCTACAGCAGCAATTCCATAAGAAACAGCCTTCTCTTTAATTATATCAAATAAGGCTTCTCTTTTAGTTTCACTAAGTTTTTTAGAATCATTAATCCCCTCAATCAATAAACCTTTAGGAAGAATTACAGCAGCAGCAACTACAGGACCTGCTAACGGCCCTCTGCCTGCTTCATCCACACCTGCTATAAAACTATAGCCTTCTTGCCTTGCTCTATTTTCAAAAGAAAGCATATTATGTAGACGTTCTATTTCCTTATTATGCTTTTCCTGCAGTTTGTAATATCTCTCTAACAGCTTGCCTACTGTTGAGCCGTATGACTGAAGTGTCAAAAGATAATCTATTGCTTCTTGAATTGATTTATCCTGAATTTCTTCTTGAATCTGCTTTAATGTTTGTTTAGCCATTATATACCTCAAGTTTAATTTTATTAAATAATGCTCCACAAGCTGGTAACAAAAGTAAATTTACACCAAACTACCACCCAATTACATGTGGAATCTCAACCAATAGAAATTGACAAAAGACAATTTACGGTTCAAGCCATTTTGAATGCAGTTTGGTTCGAATTTGTTACCTAAGTGATACAAAACATAAAATGTGTATTACTTAATCGGCTTATTAAATTTAAATCTATTTATTCCTGTTGATTTTGTCCAGATCTGTCATTTGGTTTTTCAAGAGTTATTCTTCCTATCTTTCCACCTCTGAATTCATCTAAAACTATTGCAGATATTCTGGAATAATCTATCTGTCCTTTTGATATAATGCAGCCTCTCTTTCGCCCAACTGTTTCTAAAAGCTCCAAAGGCTCAATATTTTTGATTAAGTCAGGTTCAAGCTTGAATCTAGTACACAGTTCCTTAGGGTATAGCTTAGAAAGTCTATAAAGTAACTCCATTGCAACCTCTGCTGTGTCCATTATATCATCCTTAATAGCACCTGTAAAAGCAAGGTTCATTCCAACCTCTTGGTCTTCGAATTTCGGCCAAAGAATACCGGGAGTATCTAAAAGTTCTATTTCAGAGTTTATTCTAATCCACTGCTTTCCTCTTGTTACCCCAGGTCTGTCTCCTGTTAAAGCTGTAGCTTTTCCTACAATTTTATTTATGAATGAAGACTTACCTACATTAGGGATACCTACAACCATTGTTCTTACTGGAGTAAAAATTTTTCCTTTAGCCCTATCCCGTTCAATTTTCTCAGACATCAGCTCTCTTGCTCTGGTCTTTACGTCATTTAGTCCTTTACCGGTTATTGAATTAATCAAAATGCATTTAATTCCTTGATTGGCATACCATTGTACCCATTGGCTTGAGATTTGTTCATCTGCCAAGTCCGATTTATTGAAGGCTACAAGCCTTGGTTTATTATTAATTAAAGAATTAATTTCTGGATTTCTACTACTAAAGGGTATTCTTGCATCAAGCAGCTCAATAATAACATCAACAAGCTTTAAATTTTCAGCAATAAGCCTCCTTGTTTTCGCCATATGTCCCGGAAACCATTGAATATTCATAATTTCTCCTTTGTTTGCTCTATATTTTCAAATTGATTAAAATACTTAATATTTTTAATAGTACATTAATTCCTGCACATAAACTTATGTCCAAACTTTAGTATAGATAAAATATACTACAATGAGCAACATTTTATTAAGATAAGTATTTTTATTTTTTAGTATTTCATGTTTTCTATTGAATTTTTAAGATTATCCTTACTTTTTGATGTAAATTCAGCCTGTTGTTATATTGACTATATTAAACACAAATATAATTTTTCTGTAAATTAACAGAGTTCTTAGGTCGGTAGGAGTTGTGCCGCCTACCTTCCATAGAACTCTTTATCAGCTAATAAAACATTTTTACTAAAATAACCTTAAAAAATCTTAATCGTACAATCCACCAAACTCTGATAATGGCCAAATACGAAAAACTGCTTTACCTATAACTGTATCTATGTCTATTGTTCCTATTTGCCTTGAATCTAGACTTTGTTGTCTATTATCACCCATTACAAACAACTGTCCCTCAGGTACTGTAAATGGCTGCTGCATACCTTTGGCTTCAGTGAGGTTCTTTGTATATGCTTCTTCTAACTTAACGAAATCACTATCTCCCTCTGATTTACGATATACAAAACCATCTGGTCGTATATCAATCTGATCGCCAGGTAAACCTATAACCCTCTTTATATAATCTACCTCTCCAGGATTTCTGATAGGTAAATATTTAATAAAGTTCTTAATCTTGCCTTCTTCATGCATAAATACTATTATATCTCCATGCTTAGGTTCATTGAAGAAATAACCTGACTTATAAACAATTACATTATGGCCTTCGTAAAGGGTATCCTCCATTGATACCATATTTACCTTGTAGGTTGAAAAAATAAATGCTTTTATAAACATTGAAATAACTAATGCTGCTAAAATAACCATAACCCATTCAAAAATTTCTCGTCCTATTGAATTTTTCTTTTTAACTGTAGTTTCTTTATCATCTATATTGTCTATATTATTTTCAATATTCTGTTCAACTTTGTTTATTTCCGCATCATTTTGAATACTATTATCAAAACTATCTATATTAATATCATTTTCAAAACTATTGTCAACATCATTGATATTAGTATCATTTTTGATTTCATTACCAGAATTATTTGTATCAAAATCTAAATTTTGATCATTTCCACCTTCAGTATTTCTATTTTCCATTAAAGTATCACCTCATCTTATTTTTTAGAAATATTACCTATTCCTATACTTTATTAAACCTAACACAATATGAATTATACTATTATTTATAAAACTAATCAATTTTTACAATTAATTGTTTAAAAATATTTAATAAAATAATATCTCGCCTATGTCCCTTAAACGAAATTTGCAGTATATTCAACTGCGAAGTTTGAATTAGTAAGTTAAAAAAACCTAGAGACGGTAATGCCTCCAGGTTTTTTGATTTTTAAGATTATAATCTTTCTTTAATCTTAGCAGCTTTACCAACTCTATCACGTAGATAGTATAGTTTAGCTCTTCTAACAACACCTTTTCTTACTAGTTCAATATGATCAATTCTTGGTGAATTAACTGGGAAAATTCTTTCAACACCAACACCATAAGATACTCTTCTTACAGTAAAAGTTTCTTTTAAACCAGAACCTTTTTTACCTATAACTGTTCCTTCGAATACCTGTATTCTTTCCCTATTTCCTTCTATGATCTTTGCATGAACTTTGATATAATCACCAATTTCCAAGTTTGGAATATCAGCTCTTATTTGTTCACTTTCAATAGACTTTAATATATCCATTTTAATTCCTCCTTCCTCTCCTAGATGTTCGTGCATCAACAGTGCAGAGGACCATCCGTATTACACACAAAGAATATTATAGCACAACAAATTTAACAATGTAAAGCATTTCTATAAATTTTCTTTGTGATTCCTTTCATAGACCTGGTACATATCAGGTCTTTTTTGTTTTGTTCTATCTAAGGATTGTTGTGTTCTCCATTTTTCTATATTAGCATGATGTCCTGATAACAATATGTCAGGAACTTTTTTTCCATTATAATCGGCAGGTCTTGTATACTGAGGATATTCAAGTAAGCCATTAAAATGTGATTCCTCACTGTATGAGTCTTCACTGGCTAAAACCCCCTCTAACAGTCTGCTTACGCAATCAATGAGCACCATTGCCGGCAATTCTCCACCTGTTAAAACATAATCACCAATGGAAATTTCCTCATCGACAATCTCTTCAATGATTCTTTCGTCAATGCCCTCATAATGACCACATAACAATATTAAATGCTCTTCTGCTGACAATTCTTTCGCAATTTTTTGATTCAAAACCCTTCCTTGAGGGCTCATATAAATAACCTTTGGTTTTTTTACAAAATCTTTCGTAATGTCATTGAAGGCATCAATAACTGGCTGGCATGCCATAACCATTCCAGTACCACCGCCAAAAGGATAATCATCAACTTTCTTATGTTTGTCTTTTGAATAATCTCTAATATTTATAGCATTTATTTCTACAATGCCATTATCCTGAGCACGACCAATGATACTTTCTCTCATTACAATATTAAATAAGTCCGGAAACAGTGTAAGTACATCAAATTTCATTAATCCAGCAGTCCTTTCGGTAGAATTACTGAAATTCTTCTATCATCTAAAGAAATTTCTTTTACAACACTTTTTAAAGCTGGTATAAGTAATTCTTTACCATCTTCCTGCTTTACAATATACACATCATTGCTACCAGTTTGTAATACATCTGTTAGCTGCCCCAAAAGCACATTATTCTCATCATAAACCTGTGAACCAATAATATCTGCTATAAAGAAGGACCCTTTTGGAAGCTTAACTGCATTAGCTCTGTCAACTTTCATATAAAAGCCCTTAAGTTTTTCTGCGGCTTCCATGGTATCAACACCTTCAAACTTTAGTATTACAAATTGTTTGAAAAATTTAACACCAGAAATATTATACTTTTCAAGTTTCCCCTTTTTATCAATAAAAACCCACTCAAGTTCAAGGAATCTATGGGGATCATCAGTCATAGTAACAGCCTTAAGCTCTCCTTTTACACCATGAGTGTTTACTATTTGTCCTACAATTAAATATTCTAGCAACTATAATCACCTATCTTTACAATAAAATAGAGTCCCTACTAATAAGTAAAGGGGCATTAGCCCCCTTTTCTTATTGTACGATATCTACAACTACTCTTCTGTTGTCCTTAACTGCTGCAGCCTTGACAACAGTTCTGATAGCTTTGGCAATTCTGCCCTGCTTACCAATTACTTTTCCCATATCATCCTTGGAAACTTTAAGCTCAAGAATAATTGATTTTTCGTTTTGAATTTCATTTACAAAAACCTCATCTGGATAATCCACAAGAGCTCTTGCAATGTTTTCAAGCAATTCTTTCATCCTAACCTCCACGCCGATTCTCGGCACAAAAAATTATGATACTATTGTGGGAAATCCACATCCATCTGTAGCATAATATAATATTTCTATAGGTGGAGAACCTCTACTTTGTAAAGGTACGCATTTGCAGTTGTATAAGGTTTTCTTCTGTTAACCATAAGCAACTGCACTTTAAAAATTGAGCATCAATGCATTGATATTATTGTATAATACCAGACTTCTTAAGAAGTGACTTAACTGTATCAGTAGGTTGTGCACCATTCTTAATCCATTTTTGAGCTTTTTCTGCATCAACTTTGAAATCAATTGGATTTACCAAAGGATTGTAAGTACCTATCTCATCGATAAATCTGCCATCTCTAGGATATCTTGAGTCAGCAACTACTACTCTATAAAAAGGTTTTTTAGTAGCACCTATTCTCTTTAAACGTATCTTAACTGCCATTTTATTTTCACCTCCTTTAAAGGAATATAAGAAAACTAGCCTTTAGTCAAGCATCTGCAAAGACAGAAGCTAGTCGCGCTTATACATTCTAAACAGGGTATATTGATACATGCCATTAAACACTGGCAGAGGTTTATCCCCAAACACTAAAATTTATATTAAAAAGGTAATCTAAACCTTCCTAATCCGCCTTTTTTAGTTCGTTTGCCCATATCGGTCATCATCTTCATCATTTTTCTCATCTCTTCAAACTGCTTTAGAAGAGCATTGACATCTTGAACAGTTGTACCACTTCCAGCAGAAATTCTCTTTCTTCTACTTCCATTAATGATAGAAGGGTCATTTCGCTCTTTTTTTGTCATAGATCTGATAATAGCCTCAGTGCGAGCCATATTTTTTTCGCTCTCTTCTTGATTTAAATCTTTAAGAGCCTTTGCATCAATACCAGGCATCATGCCAAGTATATCGCCAATAGAACCCATTTTCTTGATTTGCTGCATCTGTTCCAAAAAGTCTTCTAATGTAAACTGCATTGTACGCATTTTCTTTTCCAGTTCAAGAGCCTGTTTTTCATCAAATGCATCCTGTGCTTTTTCTATAAGGCTTAACACATCACCCATACCAAGTATACGTGATGCCATTCTATCAGGGAAAAACGGCTCAATTTCACTGAGTTTTTCACCCATACCTATAAATTTAATAGGCTTGCCTGTAACAGACTTAACAGAAAGGGCTGCTCCACCTCTTGTATCACCATCAAGCTTTGTCAAAATCACTCCATCAATGCCTAGCTTTTCATTAAAGCTTTGTGAAACATTAACGGCATCTTGTCCAGTCATAGAATCAACAACTAACAATATTTCATGGGGATTAACTGCATTTTTTATATTTAACAGCTCATCCATTAGTTTTTCATCGATATGAAGTCTACCAGCAGTATCTATTATAACTAAATCATGTTGTTTAAAATTAGCAAACTTAACTGCTTCCTTTGCAATTTCAACTGGATTTGTATTGTTTTCTATTGTAAATACCGGAATGTTTAACTGTCCACCAACAACCTGAAGCTGTTTGATAGCAGCTGGTCTATAAACATCACAAGCTACCAGCAACGGCGACTTACCTTGCTTTCTCAATAAGCTAGCCAGCTTTCCTGTAGTAGTTGTATTACCAGAACCTTGTAGCCCGACCATTAAATATACAGTTGGGGGCTTTGAGGCAAATGTAACCTTGCTCTGTTCTCTACCTAGCAATTCAATAAGCTCTTCATGAACTATTTTAACTACCTGCTGTCCCGGGGTTAGACTTTCTAAAACATCCTGTCCTACTGCCCTCTCAGATATCTTGTTTATAAAATCCTTAACTACTTTAAAATTTACGTCAGCTTCAAGCAAAGCAAGCTTTATTTCTCTCATCATATCCTTAACATC
>JAEWZA010000139.1 GCA_023395575.1 Bacillota bacterium | reverse complement strand
CCGAACCAGTCAAATCCTTCTTGCGCATTGTACCATAACCTACAACAACGACCTCATCCAGCATTTCACTATCCTCCACCATGTTGATAGTAAAAGATGACTTGCCAGCAACAGGAACTTCCTGTGTTTTATAACCAATAAAACTGATAATCAATGTACCATTTGAAGGTACTTTAAGAAAGAAATTACCGTCCATATCGGTAATAGTTCCATTTCCGGTGCTACCTTTTTCTACAACGCTGGCACCGATAACCGGTCCCATTGCATCGTTCACCACACCTTTTACATTGATAGTTGCTTTTTGAGCGTTCGTAAACTGAACGTTCAGAATAAGGGCCATGCAGATAGCCAAAGCATAAAATACCCGGCTCATTCCTTCCCTTGCAGAAATCTTCTGTTTTTCCATCATATAAATTTAAGATGATTAATAAAATCACATAATACACTCACTGCGAAACAGGAAGTGCATACGCTTCCCGGTTCGCAGTGCAAACATAGGATGATGGAAAATGGAAGTTTGGATATAAGGTTTCAAACATGTAGAGAATTGGTGCATGGACCATTCTTCTACATGGTTTGAATGAATTTTCTACATCTTTCTTAAGAGGAAACACACTATGCCTAAAGCATATCAACTTTACAAGGATGCAACAATTTATTCTCAAGAATTAATTCTTCTTGCCTAATTAATGGTCTATATCTCATTGTACTCTCATTTAAGTTATTTCTCACAAAAGCAGAAATTTTACAAGAGTTAGTAATCGAAAAATCCCCGCAACCTCCTATATCCATAATTTTAAATTTAGAATAGTTCAAAGCCGTAGGAATTAGAACCTCATGGTGTCCCCAATTTTTCCTATATTTCAACAAGCTATCTAAATAAGACAGCGCTCCAGTTGATATGCGATAAATAGGATTAAACGATTTTATATATTGATAATCTTGCAAAACAACTCCATTCAAATGCAAAGTTTCCCACCATATCCAATTAGGATTATCAGTATAGCGTTCAATATGTGATGCTATAAAGTCAGCATCAAAATTATTAAATGAGGAAAAAAAGATATCCCAATGACCTGTAAATACAACATCATACTCAATAACCCAATAGTACTTAAAAATAGGATAATCTAGATAGAATTGAAGAGTAGCAAAGTGATTACTTCCTGGTATTATAGTTTCCCTAATAGGCTCATAATTAAGGCCATTCAAAGAATTAACATTAAAGACATATGGAGTAATATCATCATAAGCATCTAGCTCCAGCACTTTATTGTTTTCCTGGTTTATTAAAAAGAACGCGTTCCCTAAACTTTTTGTTTCGTATTGCAATTTGAGGAATCTTCTCATAACCTCACTATTGACTTTATGGGTAACGAATAGAAAAGCATTTGTTTCATTGTTTTTCATATTTCTGACTTTGAGAATGAAGCTATAATCTTTTATTCCATTTCCATGTTTCTATATACTCGTATAATTCCAATTTGGACATTCCACATATTTTGCAAAATTCTTTTTTATTATTTGTGACATTGTCCTGATTAGAATCCCTGCTATTAATCCCTCTTGTATGATATAGATGATATAAAACACCTTCAATCCTGTTTACTCCAAGCTCTAAAATCTGTATTCTGACATTTCGTTCTGCATCTTCGGGTCCCCATCCATAAAAGTTTTCATTCTCTCCTCCAGCTTTTAAGTATTTATCTATATTGATCATATATGCCCCGCCAACTGAATAGAAGCCATAGAAAAATGAACAGGGAAGATGAGACAAGTTGATGTTATTAATATCTAATGATTCATGAAAATGCAAACTCACAAGTTCATTCAAAGCAATAAAAACACCAGAAAAAGGATATACAATAGTATTTTTCCCAGTATTTAAACTTATATATGCTTCTTCTATTTGTCCGACCGGAGCAATTGCATCAGTATCCCATATTGCTGCATAAGGTGTATGTGTCAAATGAATCATCTGATTAATATATTTTGTTCGGTGAAATATACTATTTTCATCCTTAACAAAAACATAACTCAGATTTTGAATATTTATAGCGTTTCTAAAATGAGGTTTAGTATCGGCTTCCAATACAATATAATTGGTTTCAAATGATTGATCCAAATATTCTAATAGTGTTTCTAAATTATGCATCCTGTATGAGGATTCGATTCGAATCGGGATACAAAAAGTTATATTTAGTAAGTTACCCCTATTTTTCTTTTCCATATTCTTCAGATATTGTTAATAGTCCCAATCCTATACCTAGTAATACTTTTATAGATAACCCTTTTTTGTCAAGATGATCAGCAATTAAAATCTTAAAATCTTGTTGGCTATTTAGACATACACTACAACCAACTTCAAAGATGGATATACAATCATATAATAAAGAATAAAGCCCTAATTCTGATAATATTCCTTGGAATTCTTCAGGTTTTGCAGAATTAACTTGCATACAATCTTTAATTAATTCAAAATCAAAAATATCGCAAATATCAAAACTATTAATTAACTCCAACAACAAACACCTTGAGACTATTATATCCTGAATATTGGCCGACTTTATTAGTTTCATGATTTGGCAATGCGTATGTTTGATAAGGGAGCGGGTTTTGGAAGGATATATCTTTTGTTTATGAATTTTAATCAAGAAATACAGAATTGAATTTAGGAGTCCCAGTGATACGTTTGGGAGAAAAATATTATTATAGCTAGTTTTTTTATATAGAATTCTTTCACAGTCTTCTATTAAATAAATAGCATTTTCTTGCCAATAATAATTTCCTGCCATGTTCAGGCTACGTGATAAGTAATAAATTCCAGTCGTAAACAAACCACTTTCAATATCAACTATCACGGGAGTTTTTGTCTTTTGTTCTTTAAATAGACTAAAATCTACTGATTCAAGATATGAATTTAATTCATTATCTATTTCCAGAAAGCCTTTTCGGACTAATTCAAATAATCCCCAAGCAATGCCAGGATGTCCTGCAAAAAAAGAAAAAGGAGCATCATATAAATTTAACGAGGTCCAAAGTTCATCTACAAGAATATCAGCTTCTTCTTTTGCTTTAGTTGACTTTCTGATTTGACTATATTTATATAGAAAGAGTATAATACCCATTTTCCCTTCTAATAAGCCCTTGTCAATTGCTAAATCGGAACTAGATATTATCTGTTCATAAATCATATCTAATAATTTCATCCTCATGATAGTTGATTCATTTTTCATTTGGTTGTTTTTAGTTATTCATTCCTTCAGTCCAAATCTTCCGGAGTGGCATAAAAAATCTTTCAAGTAAAGATAAATCCTCTGTTATAATGTCCGCCTGTGCTTGCATCTCAGGTAAATAGGGCAACTCTTTATTATATGAAGTATGCAAGCCTTCGGGCAAATCAACCTCTACGGTATAATAAGCTTCCTCTTGATTAATTTTTTCGGGTACCATTGAAATATTTTTAACTTGACCTTTAATAATACCATATTCATTATCTGGAAAGTTAGAAAAACGTATATTTACTTTTTGCCCAGCCTTTACTTTTCCAGATCTAGCCAAAGCCATTTGTGCTTTTCCTATTATTTTATGATTTTCTTTAGGAACGACTGTGAAAACAGCTTCTCCGGTTATCACATTCTGGTTTTCAACCCAATAATTTGTAAAAGTCACCTGCCCGTCTATAGGAGTAATTAAAACATTCTCCAATTCCCATGTTTGAATAGCCGTAAGCAGTTGTGATATATATGTTTCTAATTGAGTCTCTAATTGAGCTTTTTTATCTAAATACTCATATCTTGTATCCAGCAGATTTTCTTGCATTTGTGTAATCTGCATTTGTGTATTCAGAATAACTGACCGATTATTTTCTAAAGAAAGATAACCTTGAAGATATTGGAGTTTGCTATCTTCAAAGTCTTGTAAAGATATTACTCCTCGTTCGTTCAAAGTGGAATCCCGCAAATACTGCCGTTTGTTAAGTTGAAATTGATCAGTTACAATTGTTTCTTGCCTGACCAAATTTGTGTAGTACGTATGGTAATGATTAATCTTTTCTTTCATGAAGTTAATCTTTTGAATGTAATATCGTAATCTTTTAAATTCATAGTAATCAAAAAGAGTTGTGTAAAAGCTGGAATACAATGATTGTATTGAACCTAAATTTAAATCTTTTCGAGGCAGAATTATTACAGTATCTATTTTTCGATTCATTATCTCAATATACTGTTTTAATGCTTGTATATCATGAGTATTTGCAGGATTTTCAATAACAGCTAAATAATCTCCCTTTACAACCATTTGTTTATCTGTGATATTTAGTTCTTGAATTTTACCAGAGGTGCGCGCAATTAATGTTGTAGCGGGAGTTGTTCCGGTTAAAATCATTGTGGTAGTTATCGTATCAGGATATTTAAAATAGGCACTGCCTATTAATACTAAAAGAGCTATCAAAGAAATTAAAGTGATACCTCTTCGCAATATCCATGACGGTACTTTACCTAGTACTTCCTGAAACTCTTCACTCCAAAATTCTACCTGTGTCTCAATCTTGCTTTTATCCTTTTCCATGAATACTTTTATGAACCCAATTCTAACTGATTTTTGACTAAAGTATAATATGCTCCCTTTTTATCGGTTAATTCCCGATGCGTACCTTCTTCTATAATTTTGCCTTTATCCATTACTACGATATTGTCGGCGTTCTGAACAGTACTCAATCGATGAGCCACTATTACAACCGTTTTTCCTTTATAAAAATTATTTAGGTTATCTAATATTATCTTTTCATTATTGGCATCCAAAGCATTAGTTGCTTCATCAAGGAATAAATAATAAGGATCTTTATAAACAGCACGAGCAATCAGCAATCTTTGCCTTTGCCCCTGGCTGACGCCATTCCCTTCCATCCCGATTTTGGTATTATGCTTAAGTGGCAATGATTCGACAAAGTCTTTTATGTTTGCAACCTCGATAGCATGAAATAGACGTTCCTTGTCAACATACTCTTCCCCAATGGCTATATTTCCTGCAATAGAATCAGAAAAGATAAAACCGTCTTGCATGACTGCTCCCGTAATTTGCCTCCATAAGTGAGGGTTAATTTCATCAATGATTATATTTCCTACTTTAATATTACCTTTATTGGGCTGATAAAAATTTAGAAGAAGCTTAATTAGGGTTGTTTTTCCACTTCCGCTAGCTCCGACTATGGCTGTGATCTTATTTTCAGGAATTTTAAGGTTAACTCCATTTAAAACGTAATCCCTGTCAGCGCCATCATAACTAAAATATAAATTCTCTATACAGATTGTTTTATTTGAAGGCAAGTTGTTTATCTTGAGTTCGATTGCCTGCTCTTCATCTTCTCTATTGTGTATTTCATTTAGTCGTTCAAGGCTTATCTTTGCATCCTGTGCTGCCTGTACAAAGCTAATAACTTGCCCAATAGGTCCCGACAATTGTCCAATTATATAACTTACAGCCATCATCATACCTAAAGTCATTCCTCCCTCAATGACAGCACGGGCAGCTATAAAAGATATTAATAGAGTTGTAGACTGACTGAAAAAAACGGATCCCATTTGCTGATACTGTCCTAAAGCGAGGCTTCTCATGCTTATTTTAAAAAGTTTTACCTGTATGCGTTCCCATTTCCAACGTTGTTGCTTTTCGCAATTATTTAATTTGATTTCCTGCATGCCTGTTACGATTTGTACCAAGTTACTCTGTTCGGCAGAGGCTTGTGAGAAGCGGGCCATATCTAATTTGCGGCGATACCGTAGAAACAATAATATCCACGTTATGTACAAAGTATTGCCCAAAGTGAAAACAACTAAAATAAATAGATTATAATATGCCAGTATAATTGCAAATATGATAAAATTAACGAATGAGAATACAGTTGTCAATGTCGTTCCAGTTAAGAAAGTCTTAATGCGGTCATTGTCTCCGATACGTTGCATTATATCACCAACATGTTTCGTGTCAAAGAAGCATAGAGGTAATTTCATTAATTTCGCCAAAAAATCCGATATAAGAGATATACTGATACGGCTGTTTACATGTAAAGTAATCCAATTACGAATAAACTCCACAGCAAGTTGGGTAATAAACAATACCAATTGGGTTATCAATATTAAAGTTACAAAACTCAGATTGCTGTTGCCGATACCTTGGTCTACCACCGCTTGGGTCAAAAATGGCAGAATAAGTGATAAAACACTAGTGACCAATAAACTGATTATAAACTGTATCAGTTGTGAATAATATGGCTTTAAGTAATGAAAGAAATAACTTATCCCCTTACCGGAACCAGTCAGTTCATCATCTTTGGTATAAAATTCAGGGGAAGGCTCTAATAACAGAGCCACCCCTGCTTCTGTACCCTCTGAGTATGAACTGATCCAGCAGTTTAAGAATTCCGTTTTATTTAATGTATACTTCCCCCCGCTCGGATCAGATATTTTTATATCGTAATCGCCATTTCGTTTATTCTTAATATCGCCGCATACAACAAAATGCTTTTGATTCCAGTGGAAAATGCAAGGAAAAGGCTGTTCTGACACCAATTGAGCGAAAGTGATCTTTACCCCATTAGTCCGGAAACCGATTGTCTCGGCTGCGTCACTTATGCCCAACATTGATACTCCACTACGTGTAATAAAACATTTTTCCCGGAGATATTCAATAGTATAGTTTCGTCCATAGTATTTAGCGATCATTCTTAAACAAGCAGGACCGCAATCTCTGGAATCTAATTGGCGAAAATTAGGTATAGTATTTTTGAATATTGATCTCATTAAATAAACTTTCTAGATGAGAGAACTTGATGATATTCTTTCAATTAATGCTGTGAATAAATTAGATACTCTCAAATAATATTGTTTGGCTATAAGCTTTTACTTATTTAAGTAAGATATGCTGCAATATTGCATTCAAATGTACAGACATAATACCTAGGTCCAATATATTCCCTCTACTATCAATCAATATACCATAAGGAATCCCTTTCATTTGAAGACTTTTCATCATTTCGGATCCCTCATCAACAGAGAGCCAATTTGTCCATGGTAAGTCATGCCGTTTCATTGCGTTTTTCCAAGCGGCTTTATTTCTGTCAAATGAAACGCCCAGAATATCAAGTCCCTTATCTTTATATTTTTCATATATCTCTTTTAAATTTGGTAAATCAGCAACACAAGGACTACACCAGCTTGCCCAGCAATCTATAAAAAGAAATCTCGATTTACTGGCTATCTCTGATATGTTTCTGGGGTTACCATCTGTATCTACTAGTTCAAAATCTTCGATTTTTGTATTGAGAAGTTTTTCACGCAAAGTATTCTTCTCCTCGTCTTTTTTACGTTCTGCAATAGCGTCAATTATATCAAAGTTTTGTTTCGACTCCTCATCCAGCATGTTGCAAAGTCCTTGAAAATCTTCATTGCTAAATACGTTGTTACTCGAAACAAAAATTCTTTTACCTACAATATTAGATATGTTTTCTTTTGCAAGTTTTGTAATAAACAGTCTTTGTTGATAAGAATTTTCCTGAAGTAACTTATTTATAGAGTCATTGGGATAATTAGGCAATGCCAAGAGTTTGCTACCGACCTCATCCGCTTTCCGTGCCCTCTCAATATAGGCGTTGTATACGTCGTTCAGCCGAGTTCCTGTAACTCTACTTCTTTTCCCTAACTCCACTTGAATATCTCCAGCCTCAAGTATTAGTTCTGTAGCCCACACTTTTTGTTTTGGGAAATTACCACTAGTGAGAATAGAAAAGTCCTCTACATATTCTTTTCCACTGAAGAAAAACGTCTTATTCTTAATAGTTGTAGTATCTACCGAAAGAATTTTGTCTGCTCGAAAAGTAAACAACATTATCGTGTCGCCATCATTGGCGGCTTCAAGTCTACCATCTAACTTAAATGTGCCTATTCCATATAAGAGCGATGGACAAGCTATCGTAAATAAGAATATTATGCCTAGTATTAATCTATTCATTTGTCAAGGTCTTTAGTGATTTCACAAAAATACACACCTGTACGGTATTTCTCTCCGTAAAATAGTACTGCTTTTTTGGCTTCATGAGTACCGTGTAATATTATTTTGTTATTCTTAAAATTTTCTATTGCCCATTGGGAAGTAACTCTTTTCCAATCTAGAAGAAACAAGATACCTGTGGTATCTATAACATTCCTATTAGTATCAGTAACTCCCGTAGGTGTTGATGCTCTTACTCCTATTTTCAAAAAGGATACAGATAAAATAGCAAGAAGAAAAATTAATGTAATGATTCTTTTCATGTTTTTTATTGATTTATAGACAAATAGCCCGACAATTGGACTATCTGTCTATAATTAAGATTACTTTGGTACACACACACAATGTGTTACACTTTGATATGTGGTTTTCTCGCACTTTCTTGGAATAAAAGAGCCGCTTGTGGAAACTTCGGGACCACAAATTCCATTGCATTGCGTTGCAGTTTTTTCACATGCTTCGTATACAAGTTCCCCGCCCAAGATCATTTTCATATCACAATCATTCAGAATCTCCGCATCTGTTTGCGATAAGTTCAGTTTCTTTAATTTTTTCATACCTTCATTTTTTAATTATCGCCATAGATTTTTTACAGTGATAGATTCACTGTTCATTGTCCTATTGCTTAACAATGACTATTTAGTGTCGACTACTAAATCGGTGAAATATCTTAAATCTTCAATCATATAATTATTGGGGAGTTTATAACCGTTAATCAAAATAGTTGGAGTACTCATTAGATTGTTTTTTAGTTTCCACTTATTATGTAGCTCACCCTCATCAAGTATTTCTTGAGTAATGCTAATATCATACGATTTAAAAAAGTTTTCTTTGTCATATTTCCCATATTCAAACCATGCATCTACTATATTTTCCCATTCATTGCGCTTATTTATATATGCTGATATCAAGAAGCGATTACTACACTCAAAACTCTCATTGAATGCAGAAAAAATGTATTGAATGCAGAAATTATGATTACTTGTCAATAACTTAATAATACGTTTGTGCATCGTGGCGCAAGGGTTGCAATGCGGATTCGTTAAAACTGTTATTAAATTCTTGGCATCAGTATTTCCATACAGTATCTGAGAAGTTTCTTTAGAAACTTCATAATAGGGCTGTTTTTTTAATAAAGCAACAAATACTTCATTGGTAGATTTAATGCTATTGATTTCCTGTTTTACCTGTTCAATATTCAAAGACTTGCTTAGATTCTCAACCAAAAGATTGATGGCGAGAATGAGGCTTAAATATATACCGCCTATAATAAATATATCTAATATATTTAAGGATAGTATACAAATAGTATTAAACCCTATACTTACACAAAAAATAATCCAAATAATTGCTTGTACAATCAGGCATAAAGGACACCATTGCTTGGCCTTAAACTTTTGATAATAAAGGCTCCATAAAGTATAAGGCAAAGCGCAAATGTTTGTGATCGATAGGTACGTTAAATATTGGGGAAAAGATAATAGGATTATTGAATTTGCGATAAAATAACCTAAACCTATTTCACTCCAACTTATAGTACTCCATAATTTAGCTGCCTTCGTTTCTAAGATGCTGTTACAATCCCCTTCTTTGAATAAAGTACATATTTTGTCTGCATATTTACTTTGAACCTTCATTTGTTTCATAAGTAGCAGATAGCTGATATAAGCGCCTATAATATTGAATAACAAGAGTATGCTAATTTCTAAACTTGTAAATGCGATATTATTGACATACACAAGAACACACAAAAGGATTGCCGCGAAGAACAGTAGTACTTTCTTCGATGTTTGTATTCTATCCATCGTACGATGTTTTTCAAATTCCGGTTCTTTGGAGTTTTCATTAGGATTTGCCAATAAGACAACTCCTGTCCATGCATTAAGAAACTCGCCTATTGGCGTGTTAATATCCTCTTCTTTCCACCTCATTTGTACTTGTTGAGGCGTTATTTCCTTAACTACAGCAAACTCCGAAGCAACATAGGCTATGAAAGGTGGTTCTAACTTAAAGAGTTCTTTTTCTTTGTTCTTTATTCTGAGGGCAACATTCTCTATTTTAAAATCTGCCAACATTTTAGATAATCCAAAAAGACTGTATTTATGTGGATGCTCATTAAAATACTTATTAGAAAAACTTTTGGTATATTCTATCTCCAATAAGTCTAATAATTCCGTAAAGACGTTCTGTTTCTTTTTATTACCTATAAGCATTATATCCATATTAATTTAATTAGTAAAATATAATTCTATCTCTTCTTTTGAACTATTTTGAATCTTATTTTTCTCTTCAATTGATAATTGACTAAAAATATTTGATCGATATAAGCTATTACCCCCTCTAGGATGACAAAGATGAAACAAAGGAACATTTACTCGAGATACCTTATATCCTAATGCAATAAAACGATAAAATCTATCAAAATCATCATTTCCCCAACCATAATGTTTTTCATTCTCCATTCCGGCATTTATATATTTTTCTCTATTAACAAAGAGGGCTCCTCCAACCATAGGTTGATTATATAAATAATTGAGTTTTGCGATATTTCGATACAAAACTTTAATATCTTTTGTCTCCAAATAATATTTGCGCAAAATTTCAGATGTTTCGAAAAATTGTCCATTATATGGATATGCTATATCAACACTGTTAGTACGGATATTATCAATCGCTGCTAAAATAGCTTTTTTATCTATAACGACATCAGCATCCCATAGTCCTATGATAGGAGTTGAAACTTGCAAAGTCAATTGATTAAAATATTTTGTTCTGTAGAAAATATAGTCTTTATCCTCAATAAAATAGTATATCACTTTGGAAGGTAACAAAGACTTTAAAAAGCCATTACAAAAATCTGCTATTTCAGCAACAATCATATTTGTATCAAAATATCTACATATCTGTTTTACAACATTCAATGTATTTTCTAAACGTTGGATAGAATCTAATCTAACTGCAATTATAAATGTTATATCCTTCAAATTACTTTTCATACTGATATTTTATCATATTCCATACCATTGCAACTCCACAATAACCATTTAAACCAATATGACTATAGAAATATTCATCATTATCACATAAATCCCAAACCAAAGAATTTTCTATTTTTTGTTTGCAAATGATATCGAATTTATCTTTACTTATTTGAAACTTTTCATTCTCTTCGAGTGAAGATAAGAGTAAATACACGCCAGCAATACCATTTCCTATAAAGATGTTTTTATTGCAAAACTCTTCAAGAAGACCATCCATATCAATGTGAGAAGCTAAAATATTACAATAATCAGAAAGTCGTTCATCTTTAATACAGTAATTTATTTTATCAATTCCCCACAGCAGATATAATCTTTGAGAATTAGTACACTCAAACTTGGACAATACAAATGGGATTATTTCTTTAACTACTCTCACTATTATATCATTACATATATTGTTTTGATATATCTTACTTAGTATAAAAAGGAATAAAGGCAAGTTTGAATTAATATTAAAACTAATTGTAGAATCCTTCAAAATCATTTCAACTTTTGAATGAAGAGTATTAATTATCTGAATAACAAGTTCGTGAAAAAGGCGTTTTTCTTCTTTCAACAATAAAGTTCTTTTTCTTATATGAATATAATATAGAACTTGAAGCAGAATAAATACACTCTTTTCTTCCTGACCGTAACTAGCAAATTTAAATATTCTATCATCAATATCTTTCAATATTCTATTTGCATCTCCAACAACATAAGCATTCTGCAATAAATAATCCATCCCTAATGATATGCCCATAAGACCATTTTCAATATCGATTTCATTAACACTTTCAATATTGAGACAAATTTCATCTAATAGATTCTCAGCTAATTTGTAAAGTTCATTATTATTTTGTAACCTAGCTATATTGTATATATAAATACATACCCCCATCTTACCTGAAAAAAGACCATCAGGTAATTTTTTATTAGCTAATGCAGCTTTCAGGTTCATGGATAACTTTCTAATTATATCTCCCATAGTATTATTTCACATATTCTATATTAGTTCCAGTCACAATTATAGCAAACAAAAAATCACATAATACACTCACTGCAAAAAAAGAAGTGCATACCTTCCCAGTTCGCAGTGCAAACATAGGATGATGGAAAAGGAAAGTTAGGATGTAAGGTTTCAAACATGTAGAGAATTGGTGCATGGACCATTCTTCTACATGGTTTGAATGAATTCTCTACAAGAATATCATAGTTAGAAGATAATTATGAGAAAAGTATCTATTCCTCATTCATAACTGTGTTGCCAGTTGTAAATTGCTCCATATACTCTGAAGGAAGCATACCGAACTCTTTCTTGAAACTACTACTGAAGTAACGGGCATCATTATACCCTACTGCATAAGCCAAGTCGGATATGCGGACGTTCTTTTTCTCCTCCATAATGCGGCAGGCAGCCTTCATACGGATATTGCGGATAAAAGAAACATACGTTAGTCCGGTGAGCGATTTCAGTTTGCGGAAGCATGTAG
>JAEWZA010000132.1 GCA_023395575.1 Bacillota bacterium | reverse complement strand
AGTTTACAGCTGCATTCTTTACGATTTCTCCAGCTGTTACTGATACTGCTTCTAATTGAGCATTATCATATCCAACATAGAAGTTAAATGTTCCAACATTACCTGCTTTTGCTACATCTGCAAAAGTCACTGGTACTGTTACTGTTTCACCAGTTTTACCTGATGCTGTTCCGATTGCTACTTTCAATCCTTCTGTTGGGATAACATATCCCTTTATTGTTACACTACCGTTAGTTAAGCCAACACTGTTTATTTTTGACATGTTTCCATTGCCAAAAGCTCCACCTTCGTTGAATTTAACTGTTGTTACTGTATCTTTAGTTCCTATTATCTTGAACTTAATATTAGCTAATACTCCATCAGCAGTAATAAGTTCATCACCTATTGTGTTGTCTAGGAATACAAAGCTAATTGTTCCATCCTTAATCTGTGTTGAGAAGTTAACAGCTGCATTTTTAACTATGTCACCTGCTGTTACTGATTCAGCTTTAAGTTGAGTTGCATCATAACCAACATAGAAATTAAATGTTCCAACATTACCAACCTTAGCAACATTTGCCATAGTTACAGGTACTGTTACAATGTCACCTGTATTACCAGTAGCTTTTCCTATTTCTACTTTAAGTCCATCAGTTATTATTTCACCTTTAACAGTTACTGTATATACAGGATTTTTTGATGAACCAAAATCGAATGTTAAGTTATATGTACCATTTGCAAGTTTTGACAAATAGTTCTGTGATATTTTAACTGTGTTGCCTGATACTGTGTAGTCAGTACCGCTTGTTAAACCTGTGATACCTTTGAAAGTATTTCCATTAGGTGTCAAAGTTGTTGATAAGTCTGCAGGAGCTGTCTTGTCAAAAGTTCCAGATGTTGGAGCTATTGTAGGATCCTGTGTTTGTGTTCCGCCTGGCTCTTTACCTGATACAAGACTACCACTTACATAAGCAGTAACCTTCTCATTAGCTACAAATGAACCTGAAGAAACATATGAATAGTCGTTAGACATATTAAAGTTTGACCAATCAGTTTTAGAAGTTCTAGTCTGAACTGATACTACTCCACCAGCTGGAATACTACCGGATGTAAAGCTAACTTCTAGGTATGTATCAGCATTTGAAGTAGGTGAGCTCATTTGTACGTATTTACCTGTTACATTACTTGTTATACCAGTATAATTACTTCCATTAGGACCTGTTGTTGCTGCATGGTCACAGTAGAAATTTAGTGCAGTATCATTGTCCTTAGTAAAGTAATACCTTAGTTTAAGATCTGCCAAATTAACAGCTGAGCTACCATTATTAGTTACTTGGAAGTTCGCATTTATTGTATTTGTTGAAACTTCTGAACTTCCATTGTTACTAAATTTGACATCTAGACTTGAAGTTGCTGCAAAAGCAGTAATTCCAGATGCAAATAATGTTACCAACATTGATAGTACCAATAAGATAGACGTTGCCTTTTTACGCATTCGCATTAATAAATACCTCCTGTTATATTATTTTTTATGAAAACCATTTTATCCACAGAGCCTGTCGGGGTAACACGCACATTCAGTTACATTATCGAAACAGCACAGTCATTATTATTTGTTCGTGCATGGTTTAATAATAATTTATCCCCTTTGCCGTAACGAACTAACTGAATTATTTATTTCACCCCCTTTTTTTATTTTTATTGGCTGAGTGGGTTATCTAAACTCACCAAATTTAATGGTTTTCACAGATACTATTTTGAAGAAATAATCCTAATAAAGTATAGGAGTATTTCCCAATATAGACATGCGTTAATACACCCCTCATTTAAGCTGGTCAAATAAAAATAAGCTTACCCAATATTTAAAATGAATAGCTTATTTTTATTTCCCGAAACTCATTACATTTTCATAAGTTTTTAAGCATAAGTTTTTAAGTTTTTATTATCTTTAGTGTGAGCTGGAACCTATGATTTCATAGCCTTTTTATTTATGTTTATTGAAGATACATTCCTTTTTCATCAGTATTCGTAAAAAAATCCTTAATCCCCTCAAGATTGCTTTTCAAAATTATTGTAACTGCAATAATATATTTTCTATTTCTTTCAACTGTCCGTTTATGTACATTAACAAGTTTCATTAAATCTGATAAAGGCAACATTCTCTTTCTCACCAATTTATCATTTAATATTTCATTCTCAGCTATTATTTTTGCAATTTGAATACACAAACCACGTGAGTCTTTATGTCTAGGAGAGCATTCGACTAATTCCTCCAAAGTGATTCCGTATTCCCTTAACTGCTGCTCAAATAGCAATATCTCTTCTCTAATTTCAATCTTTTCATATTGATTAAAAGAATCACATATCAGGTATCTTTCTTCAAACCCTTCATCATCTTCAAAATATGAAAAAGGAACGTCTTTTAAATACTTTTTGTTGAATCTGATGTAATCTATTATCCTATGTCTTATAACCATCTCTGCATATTTAAAGAAGTTTGAGTTCTTCTTAATATCATAAAGATCAATTGCCTCATTAAACGCTAATAAACCAATGCTATACTCCTCATTGTTTTCATCTACATATCTCCCAACCAAGTGGGATAGTGTTTTTAATATATATGGCTTATAGTCATTAATGAATTTATTTTTAAGCACATTATCACCATTTTTTATCTTCTCAAAAATAGTGTTAATATTATTTGAATAGTTAACATTTTGATTCAAATATTCTACTTTCAAGCGTTTGTATCCCTCCTAAACTACAAATAATAATAATTTAATAATAGATTTATGACAAACTAAGTAATTGAAATCAAAGATATTCTATGAGTTAAAGCCCTCTGCTAAAAAACTCATATACCCTGAAGGCGAAGTAGCTAAAGTTTAGCGATTATGATTAGAATAGAAGAATAGTTGTAGGTAAGGTATATGTTGTTTAATATTAAACTTTCACTGAATCAAATTGAATTCAAATAATCGAAGACAATGTAATTTATACTAATACGCAAAAATAAATTTGCCTCCTTTATTGAATACATTTAATCCCATATAAGACTATAAGTGCATACTATCATAAGTAGAATATTTTGTATATGTTTTTATGTTAATCGCCAACAATTTACACGTTATAGCAATTTTTTGCACTAAAATAGGACAGTTAATATTTTTTATTGTATTTTTTTCCATTTTTAGCTCAAATAGTCTGCAATTATTTAAAACATTTTACACCTAAGAGTCTTCATACATAGTTAACTTGATTCACCAATTTTTAATACTGTTTAAAAGTATTTATCAATATAATATTGTAGCTATTTGTACCGCTTTTAAGGCATTTAACCAGCATAAGCATCCTCTCTTTTCACTTTAATATTTAAACATATAAAACCCAGTACTATATTTTACCATAATATACGTTCAAATGCCATAGTTTTTACAAATTCTTTTCATATTTCTCTATATTTTTACATTTTTTACATATAGTCAAAATTATACGCGAAATAAACGCACTTTTCAAGCTTATTTTCAAGTTTTGTTAAGAAAATACCGTTGAAATTTCACTCAATCCCCCTTACTTAGTAAAGCAAAGTCTTTTTATTTCATAATAATTAAATTTTTATTGTAATAAAACATGTAGGTGCACATATAGTATAGAAGAGATATAAATTTGAAAAATGTGAAATTAATATTGGCTCTTTCATCGTTTTCTCCACATTTTTATTACTATTTGTGTCGCTGGTAGTACCAGCGAAATGGACGTTAGCTTAAATAGTACAATATGTACAAATAGCTTATCAAAGTTTTTATTAGTTCTAACACAAAATAATTCTATAAATTGTTTGTAAGAAATAGAGGCTTTCTCGGTAGCCTCTTATCTAGTAATAGTTCATAAGGTTCTTTGTTATTTTCCCAATTTATTTTGTAATACTTCATTCAGACTCAAATCTTTTATTTATATACTTATTCTTCACAGCATATACTGCTAAAGAGGTTCTATCCGAGAGCCCTAGTTTACTAAGTATATTTGTGATAATATTTTTTACTCTACCCTCTGTAATAGTAAGTTCAGCAGCTATTTCCTTATTACTTTTCCCATACACCACCAACTCTATTAGCCTTATTTCTCTATCTGTTAATGCATATTCTGGTTTCTGATTATCAGGCTGGTTAAACTTATTAACTATATTCTGATAAACATTCTCATCAATAACATTTAGACCCTTTGCAGTCCCTTTTATAGTAGATATCAGTTTCTCAGCATTTATATCTTTTAGAATGTATCCGTCAGCACCATTTTTTAGAGCTTCCGACACCATTTCATCGTCATCAAACGTAGTAAGAACAAGTACCTTTATGTTAGCTGAAAATTCCTTTATTAATTTCGTCCCTTTGATTCCGTCGCAGCAAGGCATTTTTAAGTCCATAAGCACAAGATCCGGTATATGTATTTTACATAGTTCAAGTGCCTCATAGCCATTCAAAGCTAGTCCAACAACATTAATCTCCTTATCACTTTCGATAATAAATTTAAACCCTTCGGCTATTAACCGCTTGTCTTCTGTAATCAGCACGTTTATCAATTGACATGAACCTCCTCTTCTAAAGGGATATACACATTCAAATTAAATCCACCTTCACCACTAGAACCATAAATAAGCTTTCCATTAACTGAGTTTACCCTCTGTTCCATTCCAACTAACCCCATGCCTTTTTTTATATAACTGCTACCTATGCCATTGTCTATAATAAAAAGTCTAATAGAATCCTTTTCAATAACGAGTGATATTATGACCTTTTTTGCTTTTCCATGACGAACAGCATTTGTAATAGCTTCTTGACAAATTCTATAGATAACTTCATTGTATTCCGATAAACATCTATTTCCCTCGTCATCAAGATTCAGGTCTATTTCTATTCCTAAGTAACTGTACTCTATAACCAGTTTCCTTAGAGAATTTTTTAAATTATTTTCTTCAAGGTCTTTAGGCCCAAAGCCTTTAATTGATCTTCTTAATTCTCGTAACCCTGCCTTTGCAGTATGATTTACAGCATCAATTTTTTCCATTGCCCTCTCTGGGTCTTCAAGGCATGTCCTACTGCAAACCTCAAGTTGTGTTATTATCAAAGTCATAGCATAACCAAGTGTATCGTGAAGATCCCTTGCCATCCTGTTTCTTTCTTTTTCGGCAGCCAGTTCCTCTACTACCTTCGTATGCTCTCTTAATTGTTGAATCATATCTTCAAGCTCTGAATTCTTTTTATTAAGTTGCTCCGTCCTTTCACAGACTTTTTGCTCAAGGTTAAGACTCCACCTCTCAATTTCTTCAGAATATTTCTTCAAGCGTTTATAAAGGCGCGCATTTTCAATCGATACTCCTGCCTGACTGCATATTAGCTCTAATGCCTTTCTGTCCTCCTCATCAAATAGTCCTGACATCAGCTTATTATCGAGATAAATTACTCCCAAAAGTTCTTTTTTATTTATAATAGGAGCACAGATAACAGATCTAATTTCTTGTGAAACAACACTGTGCTGCATATTTAGTTGACTGTCAGCCAAAGCATCATAAATAATAATAGGTTTTAACTCTTTTTCAACCTGTGAGATAATTTTTTTACTTAACTCATTGGATGAATTCGTCATTTCATAACCATTAATATTGCGTACAACATTTACTTCAAGCTTTTTATCACCTTTCTCTGGATAAAGTAACACAATGCCCCTTTGTGCCCCTAGTAATTCGATAGCATTATCCATTATTTTTTCAAGTAGCACATCAATATCTAATATTGAACTTATAACCCTGCCTGTTCTTACTACAGCATCAAATTTATTGCTAGCAATCAGCAAATCTATTTTTTTATCTTCACTATGACCAAAGGACTTTTCTATATTATTTCCTATTATTTCATCGCATTTTTTTATGTATTCCTTAGCTCCTATCTCGACGAATATATTATTAGCATTTTTTATAATTTTGAGATAGTCATTTTCCCTTTTAAGCTTTTTTAGGAAACCTGCATATTCAAACAGACTGTATCCTAGCTCATACCTTCTATTGATTGCGCTGAAGTGTCTAATACTTTTTTTATATAACCTTTCTGAAAGCCTGTTCTTATTTCTTAAAGCATAGTACCCTGCCATTACTCTCAATGATGCACCATAAATATTAGGCCATATGCGAGTAACATTCATAGCTATGATACAAGCTTTAAATACTTTGCTTATTTCTTTATTATTAAAATCCTTTCGCAATGTGTGAGTTGCTTTTAACAACATCAAGTATGTCTGGGCTAGCATTACATAAGCATTTCCGACACTTTCCTTATTGAGGCTATATTTTTTGTCAAGCTCAATGGCTTTTTCAAAATACTCTACAGCCTTATGGTACTCTTTCTTTTCATAATGTATAACTCCTAAACAGTATATGGCTAAACAGTATGGAAACCATAGTTTCCCATTCTCTCCAATCTCAATTGCTTGGTTAACGATAACTGTAGCTTTTTCATACTCTCCCTTTTCTATATAGCACCATGCCAGCCTTGCTTTTCCAAAGCAAGCACCATAATAGTTTTCAATATTATTAGACATTTCAATATACTGAGTAAGCTTTTCACAGGCTTTTGCATAGTTGCCAGTATACTGATATACTGATCCAACAATATTTAAGTTCGAAGAATACTCCCATACATCACCAACTTGTCTAAATGTTTCAGTAGACTCCATCACCGAATCCATAGCTCGTTGATAATTGCCCTGCCACAAATGCACATATGCAACAAGCTGTAAACTCTGCGCAATACCATATTTATCTCCAAGTTCCTTTTTCATCTGCAAAGCAATTTCATGAAATTTCATTGCCCTTTTATAGTTTCCATTTATAGCACTCTGCATAGCATAGCCCGTATAGAGTACGCAAATTTCTCTGCTTCCTGCTAAACTCCTTCTAGCAATGTTCATACCCTTAATTGAAATGAGCCTTATTTTACCAGGATTACTAACAGCATATGACCAACATAAAGGATAAAATATAATAAGCTTTTCTTTCTCTTCTTCACTGAAATCCTTTTCTCTTCTATTATATATAGCACTTGTAATAAATTTATTATAAAAAAGTAACTTTAAATATTCCTTTACAAGTGCAAGCCTCAGACTTCTCTTATCATTTGGTATTTCTTCCCCTAACAGATTAAGCGCCTCAATAAGATATGTTTGACCCTCTTTAAAATTACCCTTCTTCAAGTATGCAGTACCTATCTTACTCAATATTTTCGCTCTATCAAGTGCTTTTTCATAAAATGGTAGTATTTTTTTAGCAATATTTACAGCCTTGTCACTGTCACCAACAATAATATATGCCTCTACCATATCATTATATATGTGTATGAAGTCTTTAGGGCTGAGCTGTTTATCTTGTTCCATATATTCTTCAGCTAATTTAAAGTATCGTAATGCATCCTCAGTAGCAAATGATTCTTTAGATTTGTAAGCAGCAGGAATAACATATTTTAAAGCCTTTTTCCTATCACAACTCTCTATATAGTGATGTACTATGTCAAAGAAATAGCGCTCCTTTTCACCCTCATAAATAGTTTCCAAGATTTCAGCTAGTTGAAAATGCAGCTTTCTCCTCTCGTCAACATGGATTTTTTCTAGCACTACATCCCTTATACGATTATGAGTAAATTTGTACATACCTTTTTGAGCCAAAGGTTCTATTATTTGTATATCACTTATTTGGTCTAAAATATTAACAAGTTCTGTCCACCCGATACCAGAAAGCATCTCTAAAATGCCAGCATCAAAATTTCTCCCTATAATAGCAGCTTTTTCAAGAATGCTGCGCTGATTAGCTGATATATTTGCCAATCTTTTAAGTACAATACCTACGATATTTTCAGGTAAGTCAAAATCGTTAAGTGCATCCCAATTTAATATCCATTTATCCTCTTCAAAAACTAATATTGAATTGTCCTCTAGCGTTCTAATCAAATTAGTTGCATATAAAGGATTACCTCCTGATTTTATATATACGTATTTTGAAAAACTAGGCAAATCATGTACATATTCTCCAATGCCCAACTCTAATAGCTTTCCTATTCCCTCGTAGCTGAGGGGATAGAGCTTTAATAGCTGAATGGTTTGTGAATTCACATTCTTCATATAAATTTTTTTAATTCCGCTATTTTCAGCTACTTCATCATCTCTAAAAGTACCTATAATCAATAGATTTGACTTAAAGGCTCTTTTTACAAGCTCTTCTAATATATTTAATGAACCTGAATCTGCCCACTGAAGATCATCTATTAAAATCACACAAAATCTCTTGTCAGACGCTAAATTCAAAAAAAAGTCAGCTACTGTTATCAAAAACCTTTTTAGCTCCCGAGCAGGCTCTAAGGAAGATAAATGGGCAGTTTCACCTAATATTCTCATAGCGCGAGGATTTAATGTGGTTATACATCCTCCCAAGCCTCCTAGAATATTTCCCAGACGTCTTGTCTCCGAAAGCTGAATAGCAGTATCATAATCATTATATTTGTTTATATAATCATCTATTATATCTTTAAAGGGCTGATACGGATTTTTGTTCTCATTATTTATGCATCTTCCTCTTAGAAACAGCCCATTACTTTTATATATATAACTTCTCACTTCTCTGACCAATCTACTTTTTCCAATACCCGATTCACCAGCTATTAAAACTGTACTTCCTTTTTTATTAGAAGCATTTTTTATTGCATCTAATAGTATATGAGTTTCTCGTTCACGCTCTATCATGCTGATATAAAAACTTACTTTTTTCTTCTTATCTTTACAACCAATATTGAAGTTTCTTCCACCATTTATGTATCTATTTAAGTCATAAATAAAACCCGATACCGTTGAATAGCGTTGTTCTGGATCCTTGGCAATCAGTTTTAAAATAATCTTCTCTAGGGTACTGTCAATAGCTGGATTAACTTCACTAGGATTTGGTGGATTAAAAGCCGCATGCATGTGTATAATTGTATTTATATCGTTTCCAGAAATGGGAGCTTTGCCTGTAAACATATGATAAATTAATATTCCAAAAGAATATATATCACTTCTCTCATCTAGCACCTTATTTACTATTCCAATAGCCTCGGGTGACATATATGCCCATGTGCCAGCTATTGCTAATGGAGTTTTCAACTCTGTTGAATCCATCAAAATAGAAACACCAAAATCAAGAACCTTAACATTTTTTGAATAATCTGCTACATTGTCAGTAATAAATATATTAGCCGGCTTGATATCTCTATGAATGATTCCTTTACTATGCACGTACTCAAGTGCTTTTGCAATATATAAAGCTATTTCTAAAGCCTCATTTAATTTTATGGGTTTATTGTCTATTAATTTAGAAGATAGATTAGTTCCATTAAGTAATTCCATAATTACGTAAGGAAATCCGTTAAACTCTCCAATACCATATGTCTTTACAATATTGGGATGATCAAAGCTATTAATAATAGCTGCTTCTTTTTTAAATCGTATAATATGTTCTATATAGTTAGATGTAATCTGAGGCTTTAATACCTTTAAAGCAAATTCCTTGTTCGAACGAAAGTCATAAACTTTCAGAACAAAACTAGTTACTCCCTCTCCGATTATTTCCAAAACCTTAAATCTCTCATCTATTGTACTTCCAATATCAAACACACTATACCCCATTTCAAGTCAAAACTATTATTCTAAGTCTGGGTATGCTACCTTGCAGATTAACATAAATAATATTATAAAATATTACTTAATATACTTGTATTATAGCATGATTATGCATTGTTAACAATATATTCAAAATTTGAGTTTCCCCATTTTTGAGAGTACCTATTTAAAATGCTAGAAGATAGGTGCATGGGGATAAAATGAGCTTTTTTAAAGTGTCATCCCCAATATATAGAAAGTTATCCAAAGATTTATATAAAAA